>DMXI01000028.1 GCA_003483885.1 Microscillaceae bacterium | reverse complement strand
CCTCTCCAAAGGAGAGGAACTTCTTTATCACAGAATAATTCTTTCCTTGGCTGCTCAGGTTTAATGTTGTTAAGTTAAAGATTTAGGTTGTTTGTTATTCGCGTGGCACACCACTCTAGCTCTCCTTTTCTAAGGAGAGAACTTCTTCGACTCGATAAAAATTCATCACAAAAGCTTACCTGTTGTTTGAAGTCTGAGTATAACGGAAACTTCAAACCAATAATCAATAGCCAGTCTCCCGACTGGGTTTGCGCAGCAAGACATCTCTACTGACTGGCACACGTTGTCATAGAAGTAACTGTTAAACCTCTCCTAGCCTCTCCAAAGGAGAGGAACTTCTTTATCACAGAATAATTCTTTCCTTGGCTGCTCATGTTTAATGTTGTTAAGGATTTAGGCTGTTTGTTACTCGCGTGGCACACCACTCTAGCGCTCCTTTTCTAAGGAGAGAACTTCTTCGACGCGATGAAAGCTGGCGCACGTCGTCCTCGCGTGTGCCATAGAAGTAATTGTTAAACCTCTCCTAGCCTCTCCAAAGGAGAGGAACTTCTTTATCACAGAATAATTCTTTCCTTGGCTGCTCAGGTTTAATGTTGTTAAGTTAAAGATTTAGGTTGTTTGTTACTCGTGTGGCACACCACTCTAGCGCTCCTTTTCTAAGGAGAGAACTTCTTTGACTCGATGGAAGCTGGCGCACGTCGTCCTCGCGTGTGCCATAGAAGTAGCTATTAAACCTCTCCTAGCCTCTCCAAAGGAGAGGAACTTCTTTATCACAGAATAATTCTTTCCTTGGCTGCTCATGTTTAATGTTGTTAAGTTAAAGATTTAGGTTGTTTGTTACTCGCGTGGCACACCACTCTAGCGCTCCTTTTCTAAGGAGAGAACTTCTTCGACTCGATGGAAGCTGGCGCACGTCGTCCTTGCGTTTGCCATAGAAGTCCTGTTAGTGTTATAGTATGATAGCACTAGCAGTTTTTATCGCTTCAAAATATACTCATCATAAACCTCGCCTACCAGAAATTCGTATAGGTTAGTTTATCAACGCTACTACAACAGGTCGCCTTTTAGTCAAAAAGTAAATACACATGAAAAATTTAAGCTCTAGTAAGCTTACTCATCAGGAAATGACAAAAATAGTGGGTGGTACCAGCTCACCGTCTAAGCCAAAATCCTCTGATGGGGGTGAATTTATTCGCCCTAATGTGGAAAAGCCAATCTTTAAACAAGAATTTGGTCAGCAAAACGGAAACCATCGTTAACAACTAAAAAGTATTGATGCTTGGGGGCTCTGAACTGATAAATAATTCACCAATATCTCACAAACTCGCTTAACGCTTCTCAAGGGTTGTCGCCTAAAGTCGAAAAACTTTTACAAGATCGTTTTATTTAATATGTTTTTATGAATTCAACTCCTCTAAAAGCTCTCGTAGAATAGCTGTAATATAAGCTCCCAAGTCTATATCTGATACCTCAAGGTAGCGACGCCAAGCCTCGCCTATATGCTCCGAACCTCTTTCATGTAGCAAATTGTTGGATTGTCCCCCATGTCCATCAAATCCCGCGGTAATGTTAGGATGAGCTCCATAAAAAAGGTAAAACCAACGAAAAGTTTGCGAGCGGGCCCGGTCTTCTCCTTTAGGACGTACCGAAAATTCTACAATAGTTTTTCCACTCTTATTCCAGGTAGACAAATGAAAATCAATCAGTTCATGATCCATCGGACTCTCGAAAGTATTGCCATTCATCCTCCACCCGATTCCTAATAAATAATCCCTGATAGTATCGGCACTTACTGTAATTGCTGACCCACCTCCTGTATCAGTAGGTACTTGGATACCTTTGTTTCCATAAGCGCTACTGGTTGGCGTAGACCGCTCGTCTTCTGTCACAGTGCTTGCCAGGTTTCTTAGTATTTCAGGTTCCTGATAAGTGCTTATACTGGCGCTACTCATATCAGTTCCTAATACATTTCTATATGTCCTTTTAGCCTTTTTGAAATTAGCAATCATGGCAAATATTCCAGCAATCAATTTCCTTCCCATCTTTCGGATATGTTCCCGTTCTGCTAAAGCCTGTTTTAACCGCCCTTTGTTGGTTCGTTCATCATTTATATAGTCATATAAGGCTTGCTCATCCACAGCTTCGTTTACCAGTTCCTCCCAAATATTAGTAATTACCTGTTGTTCAACTTCAATATTACCATCAGGCATCAAAGCACGTTGGGCAGTTTCAGGAAAACGCTGAAGAAAGAAATCCCGCATCAGTCCATGCAACATAGCATTGGTATCTATCATACCACTGGGGCGTCCCAGGTGTTTGTACACCCTTAAATCATCATGCCTTCCAGTAGCTTCATACTCTTGTCCATAACGCCCTAAAAAACCCAGCACTGGATACCATTGTTCCATGGCTTCTGCCCCTTTATCTTCAAAAGCATCAATATATCCACTAAGTGCATCCAGTGTTACATCCAAACCATCCAATAAGTCTTTGACAATATTATTAAACAGGTGGTGCCCAGCTCGTGGCACATCTTCTTCCTTGAGTCCTGATTCGTCCAATGGTGCCTGGTAGTTTTCTTTTTTGGGCAAATCAATGTTTTCTGCCAACCCCTGATAAAATTCCGGGCTGATATTGCTTATAATTTTAGGCAAATTCGGCTGGGCAATTATTTCTTCTACTTCGCCTCGATGTACTGCCTGTGGAAATGGAGTATAATGATTATCATGAAAGTAAATAGTAACTTCCGCCCCAACATTGCCAAACACGTAAGCTCTGGTGGCCGTTACTACCCGCAAACGAATGCCCAGGCTATGAGCCAGTACCACCGCCGATAAATCTCCTGCATCACCTCGCCACTCTCGCGGAGTGGCCACCACCTGTACCAATCGGTCAAGGTTGCTATAATTAAAAATTTCGTGATCTAATGGTCTATTTACCAACCAGTCAGTGGCAATCTGCCGCAAAGCTCCTTCATTGCCAATGGCGCCATTTTGCACATAATCTACCGCAGTATACAAACAATCACCTGGTATTGCCTGATCGAGGCGCATGGGTTCCTCTATCACCTCTTCTATAGATTCATGATCCATCATCGGGTTTTCTGTAAGCCCAATGGCTTCTACAGCTTCGTCGATACGTTCTTTACCTTTATTCTTTTCTTTACCTGAAGTGACCAAACTCATTTCATTCTCTGAGTGGTTTGCCAAGCTGGCGCGAAGATTTCGAGTAATTTCGTCTTCCTCAGTGTTTAAATCTTCGGAAGGTTTTCCAGAGGCTTGTTCCCGGTGTTGTTCAACGGCTTCTTCCAGCTGTTGACGTAAATCTTCCCCTCCTTCTTGCCTTCTATTTGCCAGAAAATTACGCACCCAGTTAAACCCCAATATAACGACTGCCCCTACAATCATTGTCAAAGGAATACTGTATTCATAAGCGAGTTCCATTAGTTCTCCAAAATAACCCTGCACAGGTGCCGAACTTTGTCCAGACAAAGCACTGGTTTTCTGGGGAGTAGCAGAAGCAGAAGGGGTTTGCAAAGCTTTGGCACCCATAAGATCAGCTTCACGCTCCAATCCTTGATCAGTATTAATGGAAATTCCTTTCATTTGGACGGAAGGCTTTACAATACCTTGCTTTTGCTGCACTACATGCCAGGCCTCATGGGGTAAGTGGTGTTCTTGCCCCGGACCTAAGTGAATATTGGTGCCTTGAGCATAAGCTTCAGCTTTGAGCTGAGCGGGCTTAGAGGAGTTGTAATGTACGTTGACATCGTCCATAGCATAACCCGAAAGATGCTCTATACCTGCCTTAAGCTGGTTGGGTAATCCTGTATTATTTATGGGGGATTCTGTTTTAGCGCTTGTTTTATTGGTGGCAAACTGTGTTACTCTTTGCACTGGGGAGTGACTGCTCGGGTAAAGCGTCTGTTTTGATTCTACTGGGCGTTGTTTCGCCTGAATGAGTGGTAATTTTCCTTGTTTAGACTGAATAGTTTTCTTTGATTTACTCAGTTTACTTGTTTTTTTAGAGGCTACATTTTCCTGTGTCTCTGTCTGGTTATTGACTTTTTCTTGCATGGTGTGGTGTAGTTAATTGGGCGTATTAAAACCTGTGTTGGTTTAGTGTACGTGGTTGGCCATCATTCATGTAAATTTTGGGCGTAGACAAAGTGTAGACAAAATACGCTTTTTTTTACGATAGAGGTAGTAGGTGGTTTTTAGGCTTATAGTCTGATTTCGTACATTCACCCAAATCAGCAGAGATAGGCTCTATAAAAACATCATAGGACTTAACCCAATGTCGTTTAGTTAAGAAAAATATAAGATGTTTTGTTACTCGCGTAACACACCACTCTAGCGCTCCTTTTCTAAGGAGAGAGCTTCTTCGACGCGATGAAAGCTGGCGCACGTCGTCCTCGCGTGTGCCATAGAAGTAACTGTTAAACCTCTCCTAGCCTCTCCAAAGGAGAGGAACTTCTTTATCACAGAATAATTCTTTCTTTGGTTTGCTCAGGTTTAATGTTGTTAAGGATTTAGGCTATTTGTTACTCGCGTGGCACACCACTCTAGCTCTCCTTTTCTAAGGAGAGAACTTCTGAAGCTGGCGCACGTTGTCCTCGCGTGTGCATAGAAGTAACTGTTAAACCTCTCCTAGCCTCTCCAAAGGAGAGGAACTCCTTAATCACAGAATAATTCTTTCCTAAAATCAAGATAATAAGTACCTGATGTAGTTATTTTATAGTAAAAAAACCTAACATACTAGTAATTATTACTATAAAAAGAATTTGTGGTGATTTTCGATGAAAACGAAACTGACTGGCAATGAATGAAGTATAAATAGGTAATTAGATAAATAATTAACCAACAAAAGTAGTGATCAATCAATTGGTAGTAAATACAATACCTACTCAACAGCCCCTTTCTTGTTGCCTCAACAAAGCAAATTCAAGAAAGTGATCAATACTTAATCATTTATAACATTATGATCAAATACTATATGACTCCGCTGACCCTAGAGGGCCAAGAGCAATTTTACCGCGCGGTAGTAGTATCAGACGGTACTTTTACCGAAGAAGAAATGGTACAAGAGATTGCCGAACTCAATACCGGACTCCCCACCCGATCCATCAGTGCGTTTATCAAACTCATTTTTGAGATTCGGGACAAAAAGCTGAAAATTGGCAAAAACGTGCAATTGGGCGATACCTTTTATCGCTCCAGCATTTTGGGCAAGTTCGAGACCGAAGACCAAACCCCTGCCCTTGTCAAGGTAAGTGTAAATCTGGTAGATTCACGCAAACCTTTGCGAGATGTAAAGTTTAGCCGGGTAAAACGTACCGACATTGCTACCCCTGAGCTTGAGCTATTTGTAGATGCTAAAACCGAAAAAACCAATAGTGAAGTAACGGTGGGCAGCATGGGTCGCATCAATGGTTCTCAGTTAGACTTTGACGCCAGCGATGCCGAGCAGGGCATTTACTTTGTAGACACCGCTTCGGGTACTGCGCTCAAAGTAGCGGTAGTAGGCGAAAATCGCCCCTCGCAGCTGATGTTTATGATTCCAGCCCTTACCGTAGGCAACCAATATACCCTAGAGGTACGTCGCCGCATCAAGGCGGGAGCCGATCTAAAAACCGGACGGCTGGCCGATAGTATTACAGCTATAGCCTAAGCAAGTTTAAGTCATCATTATTTTACCAAAAGCAGTCAATCATTGGCTGCTTTTTTTGCTTGAGTACTTGCCTCTATACTGCCATGGCGCATGACTCTATACTGCCATGGCACATGACTCTATACTGTCATGGCATCTGACTCTATACTGTCATGACGCATGACTCTATACTGCCATGATACTTGCCTCTATACTGTCATGATACTTGCCTCTATACTGCCATGGCACTTGCCTCTGTACTGCCATGATACTTGCCTCTATACTGCCATGATACTTGCCTCTATACTGCCATGATACTTGCCTCTATACTGCCCTCCAGACCTGACAGGTTTTCGAAACCTGTCAGGTCTTTTCCCTCAATGTCCATTAGATATTTCCTTCAGCTTTTGGTTGACTTCTGCCAATGGCTTTTTAAAGACTTTTTCTAGCTGTAACATTTTTTCGGTCATAAATTGAATCATCGCGTCCCAATCCTCTTTTCTATAAAGGCTCAAATTGTAGTTTTCAATCTTTACCCGACTAGATTTTTTAGTATCTGTTTTTTCCCATTTCAAGGGACTTCCAAAAGCTGCTTCCAGGCTCTCTTTTTGTTGATACAGTTCCTCAAATATATATTTATTTTCTTTGGCATTGCTCCGCTCCATTCGTAACTCTACCCTTGCACAACTTCTAGACGCTCCAAACGCAAAAACTACCCCACTCATTCCTGAGCCCGCCGAAATCCAACTCTCTTTAGAAGGACTTACGTTTTGAAACAACGCAGTTTGAATACTTTGATTAAAGTGATCCAGTAGTTTTCTCCAAAATTCGAGACGTACCTTATGGCGGGTTTTGAGTTCATCTTGGGTTTGTTGGTCTTCCTGGGCTTTTTCGGCCATCTTGATGGTATATTCTTCGGCTTCTTTTACGGGAATGATTTGCTCCATTTGCAAAAATGTTTGCTCTTGAAAAGTATAAGGAGTGGCCTTGAAACATTGAATTTTGAGCTTGTATTTGGTGAGCAACCACAACACGGTAGAGGTTACTTCTTTGCGATAATTGCCTGCTACCAGTACAATGCGCTGATCTTGGTTGAGTTGAACCTCTTCGAAATCTTCTTTTTCTAAAAACTCGGTGATATTGGCCACGCTGTCTTCTTGTGGCTGACCGTACTTCTGAAGGTATTGCTGGTAAATGTCTTTGATTTGGTTTTTGGACAAGCTTGAGCAATAAGAAGTATACTTGAGGGCTTGCCAGGTAACATCCCGGCCACTATCATCCAGTTTGTTTTCTATTACCACCAAGTTGCCTTGCTTATCTAGTGCCAACAAATCCAATCTTTCTTTGGTATCGTCAAAACCATCAAACTCTTTTTGGATAATGAGCAGCTCTTCGTCAAAGGCTTCTGGGTTGCCAGCCAGCCATTCCTGCAAATGTTCTTTTTCTTTGAAACCTAGCTCGCTAAATGAACATTCGGTGATTTTTTCAATATTGTTTTGTGCTTTGTTGATAACAAACATAGGTGTGTTGGATGTTTTGAGGTAAAGACAAAAGTCAGACAAAAAAGCATTTAAAATAACTGAATTCAAAATACACTTCAGGGAATATCAGCAGGCAAAACCGCTCATTTCTATTTTCAGAAAATCCCTACTTTTTGTTATGTTTGTTTTAACCATCACTTTTCATCCTATTGGTTATGAACGCAAACGAGCAAATACAGCAAGCCATCCAGGCAAACCTGGAAAGTAAAAATCCCGAACTAGATTTGAGTCATTTGCGATTCAATGGTGATGAACCTGCATTGGATATGTTGGAGCAATGCCAACACCTGGTGGTACTGAAGTTCACTCGAGAGTATGGCCTGACACAACTCCCCCAAAAACTTCCCCAATCTCTTTTGGGGCTATCCATTACAGCAAACAAAATGTTTCCTCACACTTTCAAAGATTTAACCCCTTTGGCAAGGCTTACCAACCTGGTCAAACTTGTATTGAACTGTAATTATGACCTTACCAATCTCGAGGGTCTAGAAAATTTAACCAAGCTCACCCATCTGAGCCTGGATGAGTGCCCTGAACTTACCAATTTGGCGGCCTTACAAACCCTCAAACAACTGGAATGGTTGAGCTTAGAAGACTGTAATAAATTATTGGACATAAGCCCTTTAGCGAGCTTAACCAAATTGGCTACTTTAAATTTAGCGAGTTGTCACCAACTCGCTAATCTGTCTCCCCTCACACAGTTACCATCACTTACTACATTGGCGCTTAACAGCACCCAAGTATCTGATCTTACGCCTCTCACCCCTTTGGTCAACCTAGAGTACTTAGATGTAAGCGCCAATTACCAACTCACCAATATTGCTCCACTACGAGCACTCTCTCATCTGCAAACGCTTGATGTAAGCCAAACACAGATAACCGACCTAAGTCCATTGTGGGCATTGCCTCACCTTACTCACTTGAGCGTGAATGGATTTGATTCAGCTAAAATGTGGCCACAAGACTCTCAGAAGTATACGATGCCACTTGACCCAAACTCTTTGCAAGGGCTTACCCAACTTACTCAATTAAAATTGAGTCATCAGCAGTTGGGAAACCTGGAGCCACTAAGGAGTTTGATACATTTAGAGGAGCTGTATTTAGACAAGAATCAACTCACTGATTTGACCCCAATGCAAGGGATGAAAAATTTACGTAAACTACACCTTGATAGCAATCAAATCCATGACGTCACCCCGCTTAAAGGATTGATTGGCCTTCAGGAACTTTACCTGAATACGAATCAAATTACTGATTTAACTCCTCTGAACCCGCTCACCAATCTTCATACCCTTTATATCATCTCTAATCAAGTCGGCGATTTAACTCCCCTAAACACCCTTACCAACCTTGACACATTGTATGCTAGTAACAATCATATCAAAACCCTTCCCTCTTTGAATAACCTAGCTAAACTTACCAATTTATATTTAAGCAATAACCAAATAGCGAACGTAGCGTTATCGCAAGGCTTGGATTCTCTTCATACCCTAGATCTTTCAAAAAATCGTCTCAGTCAAGTGCCTGCTTTGACCAGATTACCCAAACTTAACCGTTTATTACTAGATCATAACCGGATTGCCCAGGTTCCTCCAGATTGGGTACTAAACTTCCCAGACCCTGGCTACCTTACCTTACACGACAACCCCATCGCCAATGTGCCTCCTGAATTAATTGCAGAAGACCACATAGAAGTTCCCGAATACGGAACGATGCCTATGCCCAATTGCCTCAAAGAAGTTCGCCACTATTTTACCGATCTTGTGCAAGGCCAAACCAAGGTACACCAGGCCAAACTCATTTTGATTGGCAACGGACGCGTAGGCAAAACCAGCCTTATCAGGCGTTGGCGGGATAAAACTTTCAATCCAACGGAGCAATCTACCCATGCTATACAGTTGCGTTCGTGGTCGTTGCCTGAGGAGGAAACCAAAAAAATGGCGCTGGATGAGGTGCAGCTTCAGGTATGGGACTTTGGCGGGCAAGACATTTATCACCACACCCATCAGCTATTTATGAAAACCAGGGCGGTATTTATACTAGTGTGGGATGCCCAAACCGAGCAACAGGCTACCCAAAGCGAAACCTTAATCGATGGTACTAAGGTAACCTACCACAACCACCCACTCTCTTACTGGCTCAACTACGCCCATACCCTGGGGCAAGGTAGCCCCGTACTGGTGGTACAGAGCAAAAAAGGATATGATGGTAAAAAAACACCCGCTCACTGGGAAGAGCTCCAACAAAGGTACCGTATTGTAGGGCACGTAGCTATAGAGGCGTCCGTTGATGATAACGACGATAATGGCATCAATGACTTTGAATACCTTTTGCTGAAAACCTTGCGTCAACAAGTAAAACACCAAAGCTACCACCTACCTGCCAGTTGGTGGAAGGTACAACAAGCCCTGGGAGAACTACAAGCCAAGCACACCAAAACAATCAGCCGTGAGACATTTTCTCAAATATGCGAAGCGCAAGGAGTTTTAGCAGATTCGCAAGTCACTTTGTTAGAATATTTGCACGATACTGGCAAACTATTTTACCACTGGAGTTTATCCAAAAAGCAGGTGATTCTAGACCAAAGATGGGCTATTGACGGAGTTTATACCCTTTTTAACCGCCAAGGGCTTTTTATACGTTTGCAAAACAATGGCTATTTTTCAGGAAAGGACCTCATTGATCGTTGGGAAGAGGCAGCCCGCAATGCCCATCAACCTTTGATGACTCAAGACGAACAAGCCTTGCTGGTGTCGTTTATGGAGGCTTGTGGCATATGTGTCAAAATAAATGGCCAATCAAAAACCCTGGAAGAACAAGCCTATTTTGCCCCACAGTTGTTGCCCGACGAGCCCATCCCCCATCAAGAGGCCTTGTTTCTCAATGAGGGCAATATCATCTATTTTAAATTCAAACATCCCTTTTTGCATTCAGCTATCATGCAAAAGTTAATGCTCCGTTTACCAGATAGATATGAGCCTCAAAACCTCAGAAAAAATCGCCTGTTGCTTACAAACTTTGCAGAAGTAGGGCTAATCCTGGTAGAAGCTTTTCCGGTAAACAATGAAATCGTAGTTCGCCTAAAGGTGAATAACCGAAAAATCAATGATAAGCCAACCCCTGAGATTGGTATTCAAGCAGTACTTGATCAAATAAGTAAGGAGATAAATATTGGCCACCAAAGTATCAAAGGCATTACCCAATGGGTAAGCATCGATGGCATAGGATATATCGCCTGGGATACATTGCTCCAGCATCCCTCCGAAAACCCCTTGATCACGGCTGATAACGGCAAAACGTATAACTTTAGCGATTTTAGCCTCTTTTTGGAAACACATCATATATCGTTATCAGCGAAGTTACCCCGCCAGAAATTGTCACCTGAAACAATGATCAATCACCAAATACAACAAGCCTTGCGCTGTCTGGATTTAGCTGATATTGGTGGATACTTTGAGGCTTTGCCTAAAGGTGATATCCCTGACGAACACCAACACCTTTACAATACTTTGTGGCAAAGGTATATTATCGAAAACGACTCTGCACAACTACGTCAACAGCTTAAGGTATTTGCTTTAAAGTTATGGGATTGAATTTGGAACTGGGAAAGTGAGGTTCACTCATCAGCACCTCGCTATAACGTGTTTTGAGAGGGTCATTGGGATGGGGCTGTTTCATAATGTATTCTAAACCAAATAATATTTTAATAATAGCTCCAGACCTGACAGGTAGGGGGTTAAGAATTAGGTAACTTCTTCCCTATGTTTTTATTTTTGATAGTCAAAATATGAAAGCTGATCATTACCATTGAAAAAACAAAAACTCAAGTAGTTAGACCGAGAAATCCTCCTTTGAAGGAGGATGTTTAATAGCTCATAATCACGTAATTAGATGCTCAATCACTTCACCCCTTGTTGATGTTTGAGTCATAACCGTCAGGCTAATGGCCGGTTCAGATTGCAAACCGAACGAATTGAGTTCAACGCAGTTAATCTGAAAGAGCCACAAGTATTTGATAAACTATTGTATATCAAATACTTGTGCTTTCAACCTGATGGCTATAGTATTTGAGTGAAACAACAATAATAAGCCTAGACCAGGTAATTTGATTAAAACAATGCTACTTATGTTTAAAATTAAGCTAGCTGAGTACCAGCACCTGTAATTTATCGTAATAATGTTGAATACCATTACAATTTTACCCTACTATGCCAGAAGATAATTATTCAAAGGTGAAGGCAAAACAATGGGGAATGCATATGTCTATGGCCCACCTTTTTAGCACCATCAAAGGGAACTCCCCACAGGTACCTCACACTATATTGAAAGCCATAAATGATTTTTATGACCTACAAAAGCTTACCGGGCAAGAATGGCTACCCGAAAAGTTAGAGGGATATGACATAATAAAAATAAAAGAAATGATTGAAAACTTGTCTTCTGACAAAGAAGATTCATCTGGAAAAGAATTACTGGCAATAGGCTACCTACATTCCTTGATGAACGACTGGCCACAGGCACTTCAATACTATCAAAAAATAAATCCATCTGAAATTGCCTCAGAAGAAATAGAAAAGTATTATCTACTCTATGGCTGGGCTCAGCTTGAGACCAAACAATATAAGGCCGCACAAGAAGTTTTTGATGAATGTGTACGAGTCAACCGTGACAATATTTTTGGTTATTATTATCGAAGCCTGGCTTGGTATAAACTGGAAGAATATGACAAAACCGCACAAGATTGTGAAGAGGCACAGCGTATTTATCCAGGCTTTATACCTGCCTGGCATAGGGCTGGGCTTGCTAAAATGAAGCAACATGACTATGGACAAGCTGGACATTATTTGAGCTTGGGTATTCACTTAAGTAAAGAGATATCGGAGCATAATATCAAGCTTTATGCCCAGGAAGCAGCAAGGCAAGCCCGGATATGTGATTATCAAAAGGCCGTATGGAAGTTTACAGAGGTAATTAATTTTGCCAGTACAGCAACGATTGCTCCTGCTTTGCTCCACAAGCTGCATTATCATAGGGCCTGGGCAAGGGTAAAAATCAAACAGTATCCAGAAGCCATCTTTGATCTTCAAGAATGCATTCGGTTGGATGAAACCCAAAAAGAGCATCTCGAGAAAAAAATACTACACATTCAAAAAATAAAAGCACACACATCAAAAAAACGAAATGAGTCAGTGCTCACTCCAGAAACGGTATTTGTAAGAGGGGGCAAGTTTAGAATGGGAGAAAATAGCGAAAGCAAAGATGCAGCGCCTACCCATACGGTTTGGCTGGATAGTTTTCATATAGGCAAATACCCAGTGCAAGTGGCCGAATACCTCGAGTTTTGCCACAGCACTCAGCAAACAATGCCCCCACAACCCAATTGGAGTACTGACCAACACCCTGTAGTAAACATTACTTACCAAGACGCCAAAGACTATGCCGCCTGGCTAAGTAATGCTACCAGTGACATGTACAGCCTGCCTACCGAAGCCCAATGGGAATACGCCGCTCGAGGACACGAAACTAATAGCAGCAGGTATGCGGGGTGCTTTCATAACCATTGTAAGTTGACCGATGTAGCCTGGTATACCAAAAATGCTGGGCAACAAGCCCACCAAGTGGGTACCAGGCTACCCAACGCCCTTGACCTGTACGATATGAGCGGCAACGTGTGGGAATGGTGTATGGATGTGTATCAGGCTGATTATTATACCGTTTGCGAACAAAAAGGGGTGGTAGACAATCCTTGCCAGCAGGTATATTTTGAGGCAGCCATCTCACGGGTAGTTCGGGGAGGAGCCTGGAACCACCGCTATGATTGTTGTCATGTGGCTTATCGGGGGCATTGCCTACAGCACCAATGCAATACTGCCACTGGTTTTAGAATAGTAAAAGTGCTTGGTCACTTGTTTTCCCCTAAGTAATTCGTAAAAAATAAGGTGTCAGTTTGGCTTCAAATGTAGGGCTCGTTTTTGGTCCACAGTAGACAGTCCATAGCACCTGACAGCCGTTGGCCTTTAGCTTTTGGCCTTCCCGATAAACCCCGATGAACCGATTCACAATTCCGATTCATCGGAAGGGCTGTAAGCCGGGATTTCGCAGGCTCAATTGGTTATCGGCTGTCTCGCTTGCCTTGAGGCGAGTGAGCACTATTGTAGGGCCTCTGGCCCGATGAGTGATTGATTGATCAATAGTAGACACTCGGCAGAGCCGAGCGACAATCGTTAAGAATGTTTTGTTACTCATATAACAGACCACCTTAGTCCTACTGACTCAGGAGAAAACTTCTTCGACTTGCCACATGGACTTGATGAGTGTTAAGGAAATAGCATTAGTCCATAGACGAAGATTTTGATCAACAAAGTGCTTGTTTCCAACTTGTATAACTCAAAAAGTTATTTTTTCAACTTTGCTAAGCCTTAAAACTGAAAACCTAACAAGTCCCTTGGCTTTTTCCTACATTACCTGCACCGAAAGTTTGAAATTAACTGACAATTTTATAGCTTCAAATTTTAGTATAAAAGGAAAAACAAGGGGTAGACAGTACCTTCTCTTTCCTTGAAAAATAAACCATACAACAGGTTGGTGCATGGAAGATTTAACCAAAAAATTTGGGCGCTTGTACGAGGTCATGGCCTCTCAGGGATTTTTGAGCAAAGAAGCTCTCGGAGGAGAAATTCCTTTTTTTATTGCTACTTATCATGCCACCCAAGCGCTGGAAGTAGACAAAGCCATTGCGCTTCTGATCAAAAAACTGGCGACCGCTGGGATAACGGTGCTGGAGCTCAATCTCTACGATTTGGTATGCGAAATACTCGAAGCCAAAGGCGGCATAGAACGCATGTTTCAGGTAGAGCGCAAACGCCCCAAAGACAAGTTTTTGCGGGCTTTACAGTCTACCCTTAACATTCACCAGGTACTCATGCCACAAATCAAAGAAAAAATAGCCGCCAGCCAGGCGCAAATTTATTTCTTAACGGGTATAGGGTTGGTGTTTCCTTACATACGTTCGCACAATGTGTTGAACAATCTCCAAAGTATCGCTACTGAAGCACCTACCGTAGCATTTTTTCCCGGAGAATATGATGGGCATTCGCTCAACCTGTTTGGCAAACTCAAAGACGACAACTACTACCGGGCTTTCAATATTGAGAATATAAAAGCAAAAGCATAATGATTGAAAAATTCTTCACCCACGACATCCACCGCTCCATCGAAACCGTGATCAAAGCCGACGACCGGGAGCATATTGCTACCGAAGTGGCTGAGTATGTCATTACCCGCGAAATCAGCAAAAAAATCACTGATTTTTTTCAGGCTTACAAAGACTACCAGGGAGCCAATGGCGTCTGGATTTCGGGATTCTTTGGCAGTGGTAAGTCTCACCTGCTCAAGATACTCTCTTATGTACTCGAAAACAAAGCCTTTGATGGCCACAAAAGCGGGGAAGTATTTGCCCAAAAGATTACCGATGACCCCATGCTCAAGGCCGATGTGCAAGCGGCTACCCGTATCCCTTCTGAATCTATTCTGTTCAACATAGACCAACAAGCCCAAATCGGCAGCAAATCGGACGCAAATGCCATCTTGGCGGTATTTTACAAGGTATTTTTTGATCATTTGGGCTTTTATGGATTTCAACCGCACGTGGCTGAGTTTGAAATGTGGGTACATAAAAACGGCCACTATGACCAATTCAAGACTCGGTTTGCCACTCATTTTGACAAATCCTGGGAAGAGGCCCGCATAGATTATTTCGATCCTATGGTAACCGATGCCATTGCGGCCACCCTGGGCGAACTACACAATACCGACGCCACTAAATACGAAACCATTCTTGACGATATCGAGGACCGCCAAAAACAATCAATTGAGGGTTTTTGTGACTATGTAAACGATTATCTCCAAACCAAAACCAAGGGCTTTAGGCTCAATTTTTTTGTAGACGAAGTAGGCCAATACATCAGCAACAATACCAAGCTCATGCTCAACCTGCAAACCATTGCCGAAACCCTGGCCACCAAAACCCGGGGCCACGCCTGGATATTGGTTACCTCACAAGAAGATATGGAAAAGGTAGTGGGCGACATGAACAAAAACCAGCAAAATGACTTTTCGCGCATCCAGGCTCGGTTTAAAATAAAAGTCCCCTTGACTTCGGCCAATGTAGACGAAGTGATCGAGAAGCGCTTGCTTACTAAAAACCCTGAAGGCCAACAAACCTTCCAGCAGGCTTATCACAAACGAGAAGCTCACCTTAAGTCGTTGTTGTCGTTTTCGGAGATTGGGGTGCAGTTTAAGGGCTACGCCAACGATACCGACTATGCCAACAAATACCCCTTTGTGCCCTACCAGTTTGATTTGTTTCAGCAGTGCCGCCGGGCCTTGTCTACCCACAATGCTTTTCAGGGCAAGCACGCTTCGGTGGGTGAACGCTCTATGTTGGGGGTGTTTCAACAGGTAGTACGCGAGCTGGTGGCCAATAGCCAAAAAACCCTGGTAAGCTTTGACATGATGTACGCCGGCATTCGCAACGAGCTGCGGGGCGAAATACAGAGTACCGTCATTTTGGCCGAAAGCAACCTGAGCGACGCTATGGCTATTCGGGTGCTCAAGGCGCTGTTTTTGGTCAAGTATTTTAGCAACTTTAAGGCTACCCGGCGCAATGTATCGGTGTTGCTCATCGACGATATCAACATCAACATCAAGCAACACAATAAACGCATAGAAACCGCCCTAAACACCCTCGAAAACCAAAGCTACGTGCAACGTAACGGAGAGGTGTATGAGTTTTTGACCGACGACGAAAAAGACATTGAACAGGAAATAAAGAGTACCGACATAGAGGAGCAAGCGGTAACTCAGCTGATGAAGCAACTCTTTTTTGACGACCTCATTCGGGATACCAAAATAAAGTACCTCGACAACAAGCAAGAATATGACTTTACCGCCAAGGTAGACGGCATCACCTTTGGGCGAGACAAGGAACTCTACATAGAGATTATCACCGAAAACAATGCCCAATACAACCCTGATACGCCCTTGCTGGGGGCTACCATGGGGCATACTGGTTTGCTGCAATTGGTCTTGGGTAGCAACAATTTGTTTATGCGTGACTTGCGCATGTTTTTGCGCACCGAAAAATACTACAAGCAAAACCAATCTACCGCCAATCGCCCCGAAGTAAAGCGTATATTGCAAGAAAAAGCCCAGCAAAACGATGAACGCCGTCGTAATCTATTGATTATGGCCAAAAAACTACTGGCCGAAGCCCCAGCCTTTGTCAATGGTAGCCCGCTCGATGGTGGCCACTCCAGCGATGGCAAAACCCGGGTAATCAATGCATTTCAGGACTTGATCAAGATTGCTTACCCCAACCTGCGCATGTTGGGCGAGGGCCTCATGAACGAAAACAGCGTAAAAAACACGCTTCGTAGCCGGCAAGACGATTTGTTTAGCGCCGATGATGCCTCGATGACTGAAGCCGAAAGCGAGATAGAAGGCCTGATTCAGCGCCGTAAGCGTCAATCGGACCGAACCTCGCTCAACGACATCAAAAATAAATTTAGCAAAAAGCCCTATGGCTGGTATTCTTATGCCATCTGGACAGTGGTAGGGCGGCTCTACAAACGAGGCAAAGTAGAACTAAAACAAGACGCCCGCCTGCTCGACGACGAAGAGGTGCTGAGCGCCCTGCTCAATAGCAGTAGCTACGGCAATACTTTGCTGGAGCTACAGGCCATGGTAGACCCTAAGCAACTCAAACAACTCCGCGAGCTCTACACCGAGGCCTTTGACGAATCGTGCCCAGTGAGCGAAGCTAAAGAGGTGGCCAATGTTTTTAAAGACAAACTCAAAGAGTTGCACCAATCGGTGAACGCATTGATCAACCGCCAGTATAACTTTCCGTTTTTGCGCCAGCTGGCCCCTACCGCTCAAACCCTGCAAAAGCTTATTAATAAAGAATACCTGTATTTTTTGACCCAAACTACTGAGTTTGAAGATGAATTGCTCGATGCCAAAGAACAGTTGATAGACCCCATCAAAAAGTTTATCAATGGCGATCAAGGAAGCATTTATTCCGAAATACGCGCTTTGCTCAATGGCGATACTTCCAATTTTGACTACATAGAAGGCGACGAGCTAGACTTGCTTCATAGCCTAATGGCCCATGACGCCCCCTATCGGGGCGATTTGATCCGCCAGGCCAAACAAGCCAAAGATACCCTACAAAGTAAGGTAGAAGAACGTTTGAGTCATGAACAATCTGTGGCCGAACAAATGATTCAGCACGCCATACAACAACTCGAGCAAAAGGAGGAGTTTGGCCAATTGAGCAATCACCAGCAAGCGGTGATATTGGCTCCCTTGAAAAAGGCGTTGGAAAAGGCCAAAAGCTCAAACTACATTGCCGTGATTCGGGAAACCGCCGCCAAGGTACGAGAGGAACTCCTTACCCAACAGCTCAATGCCATGCTGCGGCAAGCTGCGCCACCCAAGCCTCAGCCCAGTGCTAAAACCAGTGAAACAACGGCCACTACTACCAGCTACAACACCAACCCGGATACTTCGCCCTCGGTGGCGGCCGAACCTGCGGTGCAGTACGTCAAACGCAACCGCATTGGGGTAACGTTTGCCCAAAACGAATTGCGCACCGAAGAGGATGTAGATGCTTATGTAGAGGCGCTACGGGAGGCTTTGAAAAAGGAGATTCAAAACAATCGGAGGATACAGCTTTAGGAGTGAAAAACGAACAGTGAATGAAATTAAAAATGCAAAACGTACAATGAAAAATGGCGCAAAGTGCAGGTTTCCCGATTACAAAGCGTTCCTTCCCTGCGCTAAGTCCTCCGACTTGGCAGAGGGCTTTGGAGTTGGCCTCCCGAGAACTAATTACCTTCGGTGAGCTCAACACAGCAAGCTGTAGTTCAATGTCGTTTAGTTAGTGGAAAAATGTCGATTAACGAACACTGATCAACGATGTAAGAAGGAGGCTGACGCCAACTTAGGCACTTATTTCATTCATTATTCGGAGTTCGTTAATCTATATTCTACATTCATTTTTGTGGTAAAAGCTCTTAACTTAATGACATTGAGCTGTAGTTTTGGTTTTTTGTTCAAAATACATCAATGGAGATGACGAAGTATAAAAATACTATCAATTACTAATAGTAAGCACTTTACTAGTCCTTTCTCTGTCCTTCCGAACCTTGGTGAGGATGTAGTAAGAGTTCGCTCAAGCTGAAGATAAAGGGCGTATCATTGATGCTAACTTCATCCTCATTCCATTCGGAAGGACAAGGAATGTTTACGTTTTAATTTAAAAAACAGAGGCTTTAACTTATTAATAATCAACAATTTATAAAAACACGTTATCAGTAACTCAGTGAGGGTGCAGTAGGTTTTCACGGAACTTGATGTGTTCCTACTTCGTCCTCATTTCATTACCGATGACAGCATTAGATTTAGTTGTAGGAATCTTACTTGTCATACAGAGCGCAGCAAAGTATCTGAATAAAAATGAGTCTACCATTCTGACCATTCGCGGTGCTCTGGGTGACAATGATCCTGCTTGAGTTGTCATGGCCATTGGTGTATTTTGGCAACAAAAAACCTTGTCATTCTGAGAACTAATTTTTTGTTCCAAAACACATCAATAGTGATGACGATTTACTTCACGGACTACAGTCATCCTGAGCTGGCCGAAGGATCTGGTTTTGGGCAACCACTTGTTGAATCCACCAGATGCTTCGGCAAGCTCAGCATGACCAAACACGGACAACTCGCATCCTTCTAACCAACTAACAATCAGCGTTTTGCATAAACACGTCATTGGTACAATGAAGAACCGAACTTGCTGTGTTGAGCTCAACGGAGTTAATTAGGTCTCGGAAGGGCAAATTCGTAATCCCGATGAATCGGGGAGGAAGAAATTGTTTTGCCTTAAGTAACTGATCAGTAGTTTTTTATATAATACTATTATCAGTAGCTTGCCGAAAAGTCTGCTTGCACAACCGCTACCCGATGCCTTGGTACACTGTAAACTAAATACCGTTCACCCAAAATAGGGTTTAAAATTGGGAGTGGATGTTGAAACAGTCGATAGTCAAAGGCGCTGTCAAGCGCTACGAACTATTAACTACCAACTATTCACAATTACTAAAAAAGAATTACCCGACGGGGCTTACTACAAACGTGCCCCTTATAAACCATTGATA
>DMXI01000217.1 GCA_003483885.1 Microscillaceae bacterium | reverse complement strand
TCCTGTTTCGTCACCTTACAGTGTGTATTTCATTGGGTCAAAAACTTATATACTTACAGCTCAAGAGCCGTCTATATTACACTTCAGATTATGGGCTTGGTATTAAACAATATTTTACTCACACGTTTTTAATGTCAAATTTTCAAGCCGTAAGTATATCCGTTTTTGATGTGTCGTTCTTTAAACTTGACATTACAAAGGTATGTGAAAGGTGTGTTTTATTCAAAATTTCTTAAATAAAATGCAAAATATTTACAGTATTCTATTTATAATTGATTTATGATTAAGAAATTCAAAATATAATTTAAAATAATGGCTAAAAATTTAGAAATCGATAATGTGGATCGTAAGATTTTGGCTTTGTTGGCACAAGATGCTACTATGCCTTATACCGAAATTGCCAAAAATGTATTTGTGTCGGATGGTACCGTGCACGTGCGTATGCGCAAAATGAAGCAAATGGGAATCATCAAAGGTTCGCAGTTAATTATCGATTATGCCAAGCTTGGGTGGGATATCACGGCATTTTTGGGTGTTTATTTAGATAAGAGCTCCCTATACGATGATGCCGCAGAACAATTGAGAAGCATTCCTGAAATCGTAGAAATGCACTATACTACCGGAATCTACAGTGCTTTTATCAAGATACGATGTCGCGATACCAAGCACCTGCGGGAGGTGTTGCATGACAAGGTGCAAAAAGTGAAAGGGATTCAACGAACTGAGACGTTTATTTCGCTCCAGGAGTCGCTGCACGAAACCAAACAATTGATTACAGATGATGCATAGATGAAAAGGGTAAAATGCAGGCAGAAAAATAATTGAATGAAACATTATTTTCCTGCCTACATCTACATCTCAATAAAAGGTGATAGCGTAGGCTAATTGGTAAAGTGAGGAAACACCTGACCTTCCAAAATTTCTTGGAAATTGTCCCGGAATTTAGGTGGTACCTTTTCGAGCAAGTCTTTATATTCTTGATTCAAACCTGGTTCCATTTCCATTGTTTGGATATCGGGTACCCAAAGCGCGTGTAAATTAAAGCCAAAATTGAAATCAGGGTGAGCAAGCTTACATACAGGACCTTGTTTGAGATTGGCTCCATCAAAAAGCCAAATTTCCCGCAGATAATTCATCTGTTCTTCTTCGTCTTTTACGCCGTTAATCATTGTGCATAAAATATAGCCATCCATACTTGGATCCAGGTCAGGAGTAGCGTTTTTTCTAGGGACAAACTGTACTGCTCCTAAATTATAATCTGGCAAAAACTGATAATAATCTTCAATTTCCATCGTATCAGTATTCATCCGCGAAAGCTGAAAAGGAATGCCTTGTTGACTATACTTTTTTACTTCTTCGGCAGGTACAATACGGTTTGCGTAGTTTTTATACAGATCATAAATAAACTTGGTCAAACGACGTCTTTCTAAAGAGCCAAATTGCCAGTAAATATTTTTGATTTCTTTGACGGGTTGGTCGGCTGATATAAAATCACGAAAAGTATAAAAACCGGGTAGCCAGGTATGAGGACCAATATCTTTGGGATTGCTAAGATCGCCTACCTTATGTACCAGCTTTTCTTCTTTGATAGTGCCCGTGTTGGCATCAATCACTACCTTACCAACGCGCCCAACATCCATAGAACCCACACATAAAATACCTTCAGTGCCTGCCTCTATTGGCGTATTAGGAAAGAGCTTGTCATACGAGCGCACCCACTCTGCCAAACAGCCCGAAGCATTCGAGGCCGTATAAAGCGTAATGAGGTCGTCATCGTTGGCATAATTGGCCGTGAAGTGGATAAATTCTGGACTCAACAATAAACGTTTTGCAGTAACCGTTTCCTGAGAAGTATCTAAATCACTGCGTTTGATGAGGTACACCGGGGTCTTGGTCATTTGGCGACGTGTGGTGATTTTTCTCATAAATGCATTGAATTTGTTTTGACCAGGCACTGTCTGGTTTACCAATACATCCAGCGAAACTTTAAAGGCGGCATCAATCAATATGAAGTAATCCTTGCTAAGGCTGGTTTGGTGTATACATTGGAAGATTTTGACATTTTCCCCTTGTTCGTTGATCACCCGCCAGCGATGGTGGGTAGTTTTATCTGTAAAGCGCATCAGATAAACGGCATCATCTACGCTCACCTTTTTCTGAATGGCACTCAATCCTTTTTTGGTGTATTTTTTTAATCGAGATAGTTCGCCTACCGGCAAGAAGTTGTTTTTCACTTTTTGGATAGCCAATTGGTTGCCAACCTTGGACTTATGCCCTGCTTGTGCCATTTCTTTGGTGAGTGCTTCATCTACGTAGGGGGCATCCTGACGTGTCGCCGCCTTTTCGGGCGATTGCATAAAGGTAGTAATCGATTTAGTATAATTGACGGTAAATAACTCCTGAGTAACCGGATCGAAAGTAGGGTGGGCAGTACCCAATATAATTTTGAAAAACCAAGAAAGGAAAGGAGGAGTGCCTTCTTTGTAATCTTTGAGCTTGCCTAGCGGACCTACTATGTCAAAGTTATGCCCATTGATCTCATAAGGTCTACCTACATCCGAAGCCGCCAATAAACGTGACTGTTGATCTCCCTTAAATTTGAAAGGAACCAGTGCAGTACCGATTTGATCGGCTGCTCCCAATGCCATAGACATCCGGGCCACCCCTCTGTTTTTGAAACCCAGGTTTTTGTGATGAGGCGTACCAAATTTGGTCGCTTCGTCTACATAGTACGAATGGGTTTTAAGCAGGCTAGAGGTCAATTTAACTTTGCCAGGTTCGTTCAAGTCAAACTTCAGTACATAACCCGCCCCTCCCAACAAAGGAGAATTATATTCGGGATTAGGAGTACCTTGAGGGGTGTGTTTGGGGTAGGGTAGGGCAGAGTTTACCGAACCATTGGGAGTATTGATGAACACATAGCCATGCATATCATCAGGAATGCGACCTTCTTTGGCGTGTAAAGACAGGTTTAGACTTTCTCGGGTAGACGATACCAAAGGACGTACTGGTATCTGCTTCTTCTCAGACATTTTTTAGATCCAATTAATTTAGTTTTTCAATATTAACCTATGCCACTACTGATAAAATAGTGGGTACAATTTTGTGCTTGATGTAAAGTAGGAAAAGGTAAGGGATGTTAGTGAATGCGTTGACTGATAAACCTTAAACTGATCGGAGGGGAGTCAAAAAAGAAAGGAAGTTGAGGTTTAAAACTTGATAGACTTACAGTGTTCAGTGTGAAGCACTTAAGAGTTTTGATCAACGTTTTCATCGTGAAAATTTTAAAAAAGTTTGAAGCTTGCTTATTTTTCAATAAGTCGAGTAAGAGATATATTATAGATTTAGTACAATTTTTATTTTAGCTTAAGCAATCGCTAAATGAATTGTATGTCACAAATATACAAATTGAAAACCTTACTTCAAGAGGGGAAGTTCATTATAGCTGAAAAAAAGTGAAATTATTTCAAACAATTTTAAAAAAATATTGTTGTTGCTTGATCATTTATAAAATACTATTTGTAGATAGTTTGATTGAGCAAGAAATTACCCACACATCTTGATTTGTGTAGAGAGGCATTATGATAAAATACTGCCTAGCACCATTCCCAATACTACCCCAGAGAAAATGAATACCAACAAACGAAACACTCCGTCCAAAATTTTGGGCATCGAGACTGTGCTGGTATGTAGTGCACCTTCGGTAAGTTGTACTTTTTGAGGGTTGTCAGGGAGGTACAATACATCAATATGTTTCATTTCGTGAATACGCCCAATTTCTAGTTCATCAATCACTTTTTTTACCGAAGAACTCACCGTTTGCCCATTATCAGTAGTAAAAGTAATGTCAAATTTGACTTGAGGATTGTCATTGATGCGCATTCCGGTTTTAGCATAATGAGTAATGCTGGCGGTGGCTTGTTTACCGTGGTATTTAAAATCGCCCCAGTTAGACTTCATACCCATGGCAGCACCTAAAAAGCGAAATAACAAAAATACAAAGGTAATGACACTACCATATATCATAACCAAAAGAGCTGCTGTAGGTTGATCAAAAAGTAGAATAGTAGTATCTAAATCCTGCTCACCCCTAAGCCAAATGGGCTGTATTACAAAAGTATATATACAGTAAGCCACAACTGTGAATAAACTCAGGAAAATGGCTATAAACTTGACGTTTATTTTGGGTTGCCCACCCGCTAAAGTTACCTTTTTGCCGCCAATAGTTTCATCACTCAAAAATAACTTGACATTTTTGCCCACCTCGTAACGGTTTTGTTGAGGCTGGGTATCAAAAAAACGAAACTTTTCCTGAATACGGGTACCCACAAAGTTGTTGAAAGCTACGGTGATGCGAATTTTTCGAGTACCATTGCTATGTGGAGCGCCAAAATACTGAGATGCTACTACTTCGCCTTCTATGGGCATTCCTTCCTGTACAATGCGCTGCATCGCTTTTTGTTTTTTGAAGAGGTTAAAGATCGGACGTAAAAACAAACGGTAAGGCCAATAAATGAGAATAAGGGCCACTGCGCCAAAAACAAGATAGGCATTCATCATGTAAGTAAAGGTTAGGGGTAAATTAAATACTTCAAAATACGACTTTAAAGGTGCTTTTGCAATAATATGGTACAACAACCTGATCTGTTATACTTCGAGCAATACCAAGTGAAGTATAATGAAAGAGATAATAAATAATGTTGCTTGGGGTACTATCTTATAACCATCCCTCTTGACAACCTTGTGGACATCTTCGTGAAGGCACACCTTGTCGGGGCGATTGGGGAGATATAAAACGTCAAAATGGGTCATTTCGTGGATACGCCCAATGGCAAGTTCGTCAATTACCCGCTTTACCGAAGTCTTGATACGTTGCCCTTCATCAGTAGTAAAAGCAATACTGAATTTTACTTGAGGATTTTTGTTAACCCGAACCCCGGTTTTCTCATAGCGAGTAACTGTAGCCTGGGCTTGTTTGCCATGGTATTTAAATTCATCTTGATTAGGAGTCTTACCAGTGACATAGTCAATGAAATGAAAGAATAAAAAATTGACAAGCCCAATGCCTGCTGTGAGCAATATAGGCGATTTTAGTTTTGCACTGTCTAAGAAGGCAAGGGTAGCTTCAAGACTTTGTCCTCCTTTTTTCCAAATGGGCCAAACAAAAAAAGTATATAAACAACCGACAGTGATGATCAATAAGCCGAGGTAAATAGCAATCAACTTAAGGTTGATTTTGTTTTGACTTCCTGCTATAGCTACCTTTTTGCCCACTATAGTTTTATCTCCCATCATCAATTGGAGCATTTTGCCCAAGGCATAACGTTGTTGTTGAGGGCGGGTATCAAAAAAACGAAACTCTTCTTGAATAAGGGTACCTACAAAATTATTGAAAGCCACTTTTATTCGAATTCGCCGACTCCCATTGCTTAAAACTTTACCCACGTATTGCGATTGTACGATTTCCCCTTCAATGGGTGTGCCCTCTCTGGCCAGTTGTTGCAAGGCCGTTCGTTTTCTGAAAAGCTTAAAAATAGGACGAAGAAACAGGCGAGTGGGCCAATAGATGAGAATAAATGCCACCACCCCAAAAACAAGGGAAGCATTGGTCATGTGGTTATAAGTTAGGTCGGTTTATTTAGAGTATGTTTAAATTTTGTCTTCAAGGGTAAAAATGATGGATTTTTGTGCTGATGAAGCATATTTTTAAAGGAATAGCCAAAGCTATTGCTGCAAAAATTGCTAAAATCAGGGCGTAAAAGCCACTTTTTTAGTCCAGATTATAATTTTTAAACATACTCTTATAGCAAATTAGAATTGTGTACGTGTTTTAGAAGGATTGAGGTTTATTTTTATACACTTGATGATTCACTTTTTAATGGTTATCTACCATCATTCTTAGGGCCATCATTGTTCAGGAGCGTTTACTTCAATTTTTGTCCTGGGGTTTACGTTGGTTTTTTTCGTCTTGCTGTTTTTTACGCCATTGATAATAATCTGGGGGTGTTTTGCCACAAGGTATACAAGTAGTATCTTTAGGTAATTGAGCGATTTCTTTAAGTATTTGTTGTACAATAGGTTTCGTGTAAGGCCGCCCATCGCCCTTAGTACTTAAGCTATCCAATGTAGGGCGAAATGCTTGATAAAAATCGTGGCCTAAAAAAGAACCACTATGAAAGACTGCCAGTTTTTGTTGTTCCGTAGAGTCTTGCAGCTCATAGGCTTGATCAGTGTTATTCCATTGATACTCAACCGAAAAATCGCCTTTAAAAAGATCGTTTTCTAGACTCTCAAAAGTGAAAGAGGCATTAGGGTAAGTGGCAAACCCTTGAAGCCGCGAGCCGGGTGAAAAAGTATACATATAATGCACTCCAATGTTTTTTTGATTGACTTCGTAAACATCAGCCTTCACAAATGCATTCACGATGTGTAATTCAGCGAAATCAAATGTGCGGTGATTACTTACCACCGATAAAGCTACCTTAAGTCTATTGTTTTCAATCCTGAAAAAGACTTTTTTGAAGCACCCTTTGATTCCGGTACCATAGAGACCAGGGGTTTGAGAATGAATGGTTTCTAATTCAATAATTTTTTTTGCGGGATCGTTGGCGTGAATCGTGATTTTGTTGTTAGCTATAGGGCCTCCAAACGCATTTGAGTATAGCAAATACCATTGTTGGTTAATTTTTTTGATGACTGAAAATAACTCCCAACGATTGATCTTGATGTTCAACAGCAGCTCATTCTCAGGAGAGGTATCTAAATTAACAAACGTAGGATTGACAGAGGACCAGTTTTGGATAGTTGTACTATCCCAAGGGTTTTCCTCATATAAAAACAAATAAAATTCATTGATTAAATGAGGACTTTCTTTCTCAAAATCTTTTGTTGTTCTCAACTTCTCGATCCATTCATTTGGAATTTGTACCAGCGTATCTTCAGGAGTGCTCACTTGGGTCTGAGTAGATTTTCGGTAGTCGCAATTGCTTAATAAACAGGTGCTTACGGTACAAATGAAAAGCAAGAGCGGATAAGTTTTGATCATTCTAGTCGTTTGTAGGGTGGATAATTTTCTTGAAGCTACAAATTTTTTTTACAGTAGTTAAAACTTTTTTTCCAACCCTGGCATCTCACTAACAGAAACCCAAAAAAATAAGCAAATTGAGTACTGAGCACTTAAAAACCCATATAAACAATGCAAATGGTGCATGATGAAGTATTGATCAGCAAGGCGCGCAATGGGGATCAAAAAGCATTTAACCATTTAGTGAATCTGTGGCATAACCGTATTTATAACTTTGCATTTAAATACTTTGCCGACCACGACATGGCAATGGAGATCACCCAGAGCACGTTTATAGCGGTCTACAAAAATTTAAAAAATCTGGAGCAAGTCGAGCGCTTCCGTTCCTGGCTTTACCGCATTGCGAGTAACAAATGCCACGAAGAAGACCGACGCACCAAACGTCGCTGGACGGTGTCGTTGTTTAAGTCATCTGGAAAAGACGAAGATGATACAACGCCTTGGGGCAAGTTTGAAAAAGACAACAACCGATTTGCGAATCCAGATCAACAATACCAAAAAAACGAGTTGGCCCAAATGCTCCAGCGGGCGCTCAAAGAGTTGAGTGAGGAGCAACGAATTATAGTGATTATGAAAGAATATGAGGGGTTGAAGTTCAGAGAAATTGCTGAAGCATTAAACATCTCTGAAAACACGGCCAAATCCAGGCTATATTATGGGTTAAATGCGCTCAGAAAAATTTTGCAAAAGTGGAACATTAACAAAGAAACTATACACTATGAATCATAATAAATATATACCGGACGAAGCAACTTTGATGGCTTACCTCTACGAGGAGCTAGAGGGAGCCGAACGAAAAAAGGTAGAGGCTTACCTGGAACAAAATCCAGAAGCCAAAGCCGAACTGGAAGGCTTACAAGATACGCGAGGTATTATGGGTATGCTAGGCGACCAACAAGTAGAGCAACCTTTGATCTTGATGACCAACGGTAGCGAACAGCCCGTGCCAGCAGCCGCGATGTTGCCTCAGGAAAAAGCTTCTCACGAGACTTCGCAACCCAAAGAAAGACTCATAACGATGGGCTTTGCTCGTACCTTGATTGGTATTGCTGCGGCGATTATCCTGGTATTTTTGATGGGAGCCTTGACCAACCTACAGATCAAATCGGGAGGACAAGAAGGTTTTGCCATTAGTTTTGGAAAAAATGATACGCCAATCCAACCTAATACCCAAAAGCCTACCATCGTTCGCGAAGAAGTCAACCCGCAAGAGGTGCAAAAGCTGTTGTCGGCGTATATGAAAAATTATGGCGATAACTTTACCAAAAAACTGGGTAGTCTGGAGCAAAAAATGGCCTTGCAAAATCAGCAGGTATTGAATGCCCAAAAGTCCAAAGACGAACCAAGCGAAGTAAATGGATTTACTGTGACAGAGGTACAAATGATGCTGGACAACCTGAAAAAAGATAACTTAAAAACGATGGTAGAACTCATTCGCTTGTCCAACAAAGATCAACGTGATTATGTAGGACGTGCCATTGCCGACTACGCTCGTTTTATAGATGATCAACGCGATAGCGACCTTAAAAATATTAACCGAACCATCAACAATCTGGACGACCGCACCAAAAGTCAGCAATTGCAAAGCGATCGCTTGCTGGCAAGGGTAATTGAGCGGGTAAACCAGAACCAAACCAATAAAAAAGACAGCAAAAATCGGCGATAAGACCGCTGAAAAGTATTAGGTAGTTTCATTGTTAGTTCTTTCAGTATCGCTTAGGATTTCCTTCCTACAGTGCGATGCACGGCGAAGCTGTATAGCAATGAAACTATACCACCATCAAAACTGAGAATTACATCATATAACCCAAGAGAATATTATGAAAAAACAAGCAATATGGAGGCTACTGACCCTAAGCCTAATGCTAGGACTATGCGGTTTGCAATTGGCCAAGGCCCAGATAGATGAGCGTAAAATGAACGCGAGCATCACCAGTGCCTCCCAAAAGCTCAACCAAATGTTGGGCAAATATGGCGAAAGAAACGATTTCTCCCTGAACGGATATTTTCATTTTAATAGGGAAGATAAAGCCCGTGGAGTATACTTGGCTGGATATGGGGTTGTATTTAAGTTGCCCCGAGTAATACTGGGTATTCGTAGTCGTCGGGTAAGACGCAACCGTAAGAACGGAGATTTATACATTAGCGTAGGTAACCGAGCCCGTATGCGGCTAACTAGTGGCCAGTACAACTACCGTGATCGGGTATATTATGTAAGATCTGGAGATCAGAATACATATCAATATCATTTGGTAGATCGTGATAGTGTGATTAGGGCCCGTAAAAAAGTAATTAAGGATGCAATGCAGCAGTTTTTGGCCCAAGCAACTGATATTATGAGCCAACTGCCCGACAACGAACGCATTGATTTGATTTATGAGTACCCCAATCGATACAATAGCTATTATTACAATACCCAAAACAAAAGCAAGCTGCGGATGCCTGACCAAATGATGGCAAGCATTACCAAAAAAGCCTGGCAACGTAACAAGAATAAGGTAAAAGTTACCGAAACTCAGACCAGACAAAAAGACCCAAATTTTCAAATAATATCAGGAGTTTTCAAAGGGTTGTATCGCCGTAGCATATCCAAGTCTTTTTATAGTTATAGCGCCGTTCGCTATTATGCCTTAGAAAAATATGGTGTATTATACAACCTGGACTTTGTATCACGAGTGAATGTAAGCGACGACGAAAGGTATCTTCAGATTAAAGAAGGAAAAGTGGTAGATTCGGACAGCATTCGGGCGCGCCAAAGTGGGGATTATGAAGCAATAAAAGCCGAACGACGAAAAGAAAATCAAAAAGCGTATCAGGTCTTTGAACAAGAAATAAAACAATATATCATTGCCTATGGCAAATTGTTGAAGGGCTTTAACGCCAACCAAACCCTGGCTTTGCACATTATTATGCCAGAGCATTGGTATACCACCAATGATCCCAAAGTACCCAAAAGTGTATTGATTACAGTGAAGGGAGAGGTATTGCAAGGACTCAAATCTGGCAAACTCAGCGAAGAAAACGCTAAAAGTCAAGTAAAGCTGATTAAATACTAATTGAAAAAAACTAGATCATCCTTCGTGGGTGTAAAAAATGAAACAGAAAATGCAAACATTCAAAAACATAAGATTTTTTATTATTGCGGTAATCGCCGCCGGACTTGTGGGAGTACAATCCGTAAACGCGCAAAAGGTAGACGAAGAGCGCATGAACCGAGATATCAAAGTAGCGGAAAAAATCCTGGCAGAACTTTTCCAGAGTTCAAGAGAACAATCAAATCAGCGGTTTTATTCAATACAAAATACCAGTCGTATTCGAGGAACTTATGTACCCAACTACGGAGTACTATTTAGAGTACCTCAGTTATTCTTTACCAACATCAGCGATGGCGTAGTATACATCAATGATGAAGGTAAAAAGAGTGTGATGCGAGGTAGAGTAAGAGTGCTGAACATCGATGATTATAAATCGGGCGAAGTAGTATACTGGCTGGATAGACAAGCCCGCTCATTGGCTCCAATTGTGATTAATGGCCGCCCTCGCAAAGTAAAAGAAGTAAAAGGGATCAGCATTGATAGTGTGATGAATGGTCGTAGAAACAAGGCCTTGGGATTGATCAAGACCTTTTTGCGTGATTATAGTTCTTTGTTGAGTCAGCTTTCGGACAATGACAAGATAGTGGTTACCTACGATAAGGTCTTAAATATGGATAGATTGTTCCGAACCTACCCTGAAAAACTAGACATGAATTCGTTTATGGTATCGGTTCGATACGGCGATGCAAAATCCAGCCGAGGCAAAAGCCTGGATAAAAAAATAAAGGTTGCTTCCTTAAAGATAGAGCAAAAAGATCGCATCCAATTCAATGTTTTCAAAAGAATATTGGACGAGGTATTTAGTAGTAGAAATATTGACGATAGGTTAAACTATCACCGTGATAGCCGCTCTACTTACACTTACCTCCAAGGGTTTGGTGTAATCTACGACTTGCGCCTGGGTAAGCCTCACCGAAAAAGAAGAGGGCATGGCACTTATGTAATTAATGGAACAGTCGTGATTGACAACGGAGGCAAAGTAAATAAAGACAATACCGAGCTTTCGCGTGAAGAACGAAGAAAAAGAAGAGAAAAAGAAAGAAAAGAGTACAGCAAAGTAGTGAAAGAGGCTTACTCGGTATTAGAAAAACGTCTAAAAAAGCATATGGTAGATTACGGGCGTACCTTGAGAGGTTTACCAGCAAACGAAATGTTGATGTTTAATGTACGTTTGTCATCTTCTTATCGCCTGTATGATTATAGCCAAGGTCAAAACACAAAAGAAGAGCGTATTCCTCGCTTATTGGTGATGAGCATCAAAATGTCCGATTTAGATAGCAATAATGCCGAAAGTAAAATTTCTATTAAAAAATATTAATACAGCTGTAATGTTTGAGTAGGTGCTGCGTCTCATAATTACAAAACACCATGTAACCTTTTAGAGAAGTCGAAGTTACTTACTCAAACTGAACCAAAAAGATTGATTATACCATATAACCAAACCAAATTTCAGACTCAAGATTTATAAAACTGTGTTTAGTACGCAATAGATTCCTAAAATCTCGACAAAAAACCTGGGTAGTTTACTCAGGTTTTTTTTATATGGTGAGTTTTAGCGATTTGCCAGGAGAGGTTGAATTCAAACCTTATACGCTGGAATGTATCTCGAATGAACCAGTGGAGCTTAGGCTTCGGAAGGAATAATTAGCCCAATCAATAAGGTACAGGAGCCTTTTTAGTAGAATTAGCGACCTCGATTTCATTGCTGAAATCGTTGGTTAGAGATAAAGGTTGTCAGCACTTTTACGCATCAAATGATAGTTCCCATCTAACCCCTCACAATTGATTTACCACCCCATTTTCATGATGTTTCTGAGTGCCTGCCTGAAAAAAAAACAGCGATTATTTTAGAAGCAAGTCAACCATTTGAGCAAGAGTGTTGTATGGGCGAAAAAGCGTGATTCCCTGAAATACTAAAATAGTACTTACAAGTTAAGGCAATTACTTTTTTCAAATAGACTTCTATGAAAAAAGGGTATTTGTAGTGTGCGTGAAGGGTTTTTGGAGGGTAAGGTAAATAGGATTTACTTCCTACTTGTAACTATTTTTGCTCTAAACTTTGAAGCTTATTGAATCACACACCAGAAATATCAAATTTAAGAATTTCAACCAAACTACAACTGCTACTACCACCATTTATTGCAAAACAACTGACCACATGAATGTATTATCAAAACCACTATTACTACTTTTTTTTATACTGTCAAGCTATGTCATTACTTTTGCCCAACCTACAGTTACCAACTTTACGCTTACTAAAGGCGGCTTTAACTACGTTACCAGTGCCATCACTGCCAATACTACAGCGGCAGAAGTACCTCTCAATGACTTTGTCATCACCACTACCTTTGATGAAAGAATACGAAGTGCAGATGACCAAGACATTAACGATGTAAATCGAGGGGGGAAGATGTGGGGGCTTTTTTTGGGGTCTGATACATCCAATGACTTGTTTACGGGATCAGGCCCTCCAACCTTGAATATTACCGATGCCGAAGTAACCTCTGCCGATGATGCGGGCGGAAACCCAGATCGGGTAATCACCATTCGGGTGCGCCTGTTCCAGGACTTAATCCCTGGCCAAACCTACACCTTACAGTTGGCTGCTTCGCAAGCTCAATCTGCTGCTGGTGACGACGCCGAGCCATTTGAAGTGGTATTTACTACGGCATCAGCACCTAATATTACCATTGGAGACGCTTCTGGCTCGCAAATGTGTAATACCGATGTGGTAGAAGTTCCTCCTATTTTTATTTCAGAAGTATCTAACCATACCTTTGCCCGCAACACGACCGGAGCTTTGACTTTAATCTTTGAAGGCAATGATCCAGATTTTCAATTTGTGACTACATCGGGTACAGTTACTATGGTGGGAGCCAATGGAACCACGGCTACCAAAGGAACCGTGAGCACCACTGAGTTTCCCATCAATTATTCCATTGCCGACAATGATGCGGAGATTCATACCCTCATTATTACCGGACTCAAAGTCAGGTATGTTGGGAATGCTACCAAATCGATTAACATTATAGCCAAAGACAATGATGATCGTTATAACATCAATGGTTTGTATAGCAGTGGGCGCTCGGGTACCAATGCCCCCGTCGCATTGGCTAGAGTAGCGGGTGCGACTTCCATTGCTGATGCTGCTTTAAATCCTACCGATGTTTCAGGAAACGCTAACCTTTGCCTTTCCAGTGGTTCTTCTGATTACATCGTGAGCACAGTCACTGGAGCTTCTCATTACCTTTGGACAATCCCAGCTTCTCATTTTGACGTAACCAATGCCGACAACATCAGTGGAGAAGTGTGGCGCACTACCACTAATCAAATCACTCTTACTCCCAAAGCAATTGGCAACCCTACTGTTCGGGTAACAGGATTAAACAATTGCCGGGTAGGTACGGCGACGGTTGACCTCCCGGTAAGCATTACCGAAAACCTCCTCATTACCGATGGTTCTATGGATGCTTCCACTATTTTGGGAAGTACTTCAATATGTAACGGCAGTAGCTCAGAACGTTATACCGTGGCACCAGTATCCACCGCTGCTCATTATGAATGGACGGTTCCAGCCAATTTTACGGTAGATGTATCTAATGGAGCAGTAGGCTTGGGGGGGAATGTTTTTCAAACTACCAATAACTTTATTGATTTAACTCCCAATACGGCGACTACTACACCTATTAGTCTTTCGGTAATCGCTACCAACGGCTGTCTTCGCGGACAAAACGCAGGCAACAGCGCCGCGATTACCATTCATACAATTACTATTCCCAGAGCCGGGGAGTTTAATACTACCGCTACCGGAAACTTTGGTCCTGGCGAAACGATCAATATTGCGGATAACGCGGGTGACCAAATCATTACGGTGAATACTGGGGGAGCCTTGGCTACTTTTTCGGGGACGGGTATTGGCGGAGCAGATAATAATGAGTTTTATCCCAATGTAGTGGGAAAAGGCAATACCAGCGAGGTTACTTATACCTATACTGATGGCAATGGCTGTGTAAACACTGGTACCTTTACTTTTAGTGTTTTTGATGCTGATGCTACCATTTCAGGGGTGTTGGATTATTGTGATAATGATGCTAGTAATCCACAGTTTAGAGTAAAACTTGATGCTCGTGGTACTTCTATCCCCGCAAACTTTGTCTTACTGAGCCGTGTTACTCCCACTACTGGTTCTATTGCCAAAGGGCCAGATACTGGTTTTGACATTATAGGAGATGATGGAACAGATCATATCATTGAACTGGATCCAACAATTTTGGGTGCCGGAACTTACAGAATTACGGCTTTTACCACTGGTTTTACTGCCACATTTACAAAAGAGTTTACCATCAATGAAGCCCCTGTTCCTTCATTTGTCACTTCACCTACCTCTGCTTGTGCCAACGAATCTTCTACTTTTGAAGTAAATGCGGTGGCTAATCGTACGTATACTTGGACTGTTTCGGGAGGAGGGAGCATTGCGGGGGCCAGTAACGGAAGCTCGGTTACCATTGATTGGTTACCTGCTACCACCAATGCTCAATATGAAGTAACCGTTACCGAAACAAATACGAGTACCGGTTGTAAAGCAAGTGCAACAGTGACAATTGACGTTTTTGGCCAGCCAACCGCCGTAATTAATGCCAATTCTAATAGCTTTGTGGTTTGTGCGGGTTCTACCGAATCCTACACTGCCAACTTGAATACTAAATACCTTTGGTTTGTAGACGATGCCGAGGGCGATATTGTGACCTCTCCTACTGAGCAAGAAGTACAAGTCCAATGGAAAACAGGAATTACTGAAGGTACTATAGTTTTGACGACCACCAATGGGAATGGTTGCCAGACTACTGTCAGAAGGACCGTTACCATTAGCACCCCTCCAGTACCTACCTTTCAGGCCGAAACCAGTACCGAAAACCTTAGCAGTGTGTGTGTATTGTCTACAGGCAATGTCTACACACTAAATATCTCAGATGTTGACCACACGATAACCTGGGAGGTAACAGGGGGAACAATTCAGGAAACCAATGGCACGACTACTTGGTCGGGTAAAGGGACACGGTTTCACAGAGCTACCATAGACTGGGGAAATGCTACCAGTGGAAAGATTCGGATTATACAAACCGATGACGAAGAGCCTAATTGCGAAGGAGAAGTGACTTACGATGTTACGCTGAATCCTTTGCCTACCCTGGTAATTAGTGGACTGACATCTAAATACTGTGCTGAATCGAGTACGGTGACTTTAGTGGCGACTGCTAACGGGGTAGAGGTGACTAATTTTGGTACAGGAAGTACCAATCAAGGCCTATTTTTTATCACCGATGAATCCAATACTAATACCTTGCTTACCCTTACAGAAAATACCTTTGATCCGAATGATGCAGCCTTGGGTATAGGGAAGTATAACCTGGTGTTTACCTATACTGATGATCAAGGATGTGTCAAAATTACTGACCCTTCCCCATTTGAAGTGCAAGTAAAACCGATCGTGGTGATTAACAGCACCACCAGTACCATTACGGGTAATGTTGGCGAAACCTGTGCCCGAGCCACTCATACTTATACCGTGGATGGAGGAGTCGTAGCTGGTAACACCTATTCCTGGTCAGTTACTGGGGGAATTATTATAAATGAGGCAGCGGATAAATCTCAAATTGAAGTAACCTGGGGAACCCTTGCTTCGGGTACGGTAACACTCACCGAAACCAATGCCAGTTCTTGTGTAGCTTCGGAAACCGTCAATGTTACCATCAATGCCTTACCAGAGCCTACTTTTGCAACCAGCGAAACCAGTGCTTGTGTCACCTCAACCAATCAAATATATACCATTAATCCAGTGACTGATGCTCACACTATCACCTGGGAAGTAGTAGGAGGAACGATTCAGGGAGGTACCAATATAAACAATGTGAGTACAATTGTTCAGCCGAACCTTGAAAGCATCACTGTAGACTGGGGAAATGGAGCTCAAGGGACAATTACCGTAACTGAAACCGATGGTAAAAACTGTGCGGGTTCCATATCTCGAATCATTACGCTTACTCCTTTGCCCGCACTTACTTTTACTGGGATCAATACTACCTATTGTGAAAATGATGCAGACATTATTTTGTCACCCGCAGTCAATGGAGCAGGCCCTTCTAATCCAAACAATGGGGTGTTTTTGGTGCGAGATGCTACCAATACCAATGTGATAATGAATTTGGGAGCAGGTAACAATACCTTGGTGCTTTCGGATGTTGTAGCAGCAGGAGGGACAGGCGATTATACATTGGTTTACCAGTTTACCGATAGTGAGCGCTGTTTCAATGAATCTTCGCCCGTGAGTTTTACCGTAAACCCCACACCAAAAAATATAAGAGTATCAGTGAAAAAGCGTTTTGATAGCCGTGATGTGATATTCAGTGCTACTACCGATGGGACCACAACTGGCTTAGAATATGACTGGATAATTTTGGGTGTGACCAAAAACCAACAGACAGATACCTTAACCCTCAGCAGTGATATAGCCCAGAGTATTCCTTATACTTTGGTAGTAACCAATGGCTCAGGGTGTCAGGTGAGTTTATCAAAAGTGTTCAAAATCGATTATAGTTTTGTAGGGCAATGTCTGGGGACAGCTACTCAGTTTACCGATGCTACTTCTTTGGGAACCGATGCTGTTGAAAGCTGGAATTGGGATTTTGGTGATGGCAATACCTCTACGGATCAAAACCCTGGCCACGTCTATGCTCGCGAGGGCACTTATTTTGTCACCCTTACCGTAACCGAAGGTGTTTCAAGTTATTCATTGACCAAACGCATCGATATCTTCCCGGTAGTGACATTAACCCCCACCAAGACATATAGTGAAGATTACACCAATGGAGCCGAGGGGTGGATCAGCCATGGCGTGGTAGATTCTTCGGGGATTGCATTGGATAGAACCAGTTGGCAATTGAAAACTCCAGGTGGGTTTGGCAACATTCCCAATGATAAAGGTAATGGCTGGGTAACTGATAACACGGGGAGTACCGTGGCTACTACCGATGCCAAGTACAATGCCAATGAACAGTCTTATGTAGAAAGCCCTTGTTTTGATATTACCGCTTTGAATCGTCCAATGGTGTCTTTCAATTATTTTTCTGATACCGATAATGGTTCCGATGGAGTAGTATTACTGTATACCATTGATGACGGACTTACCTGGTTTAGGGTGGGTGCTGAAAATCAGGGACTGGAATGGTACGATACCAAACCTGTTTTGGGGCAACCAGGAAGTAACTTTACCTCCGATAATGCCGATAACCAGGGGTGGTCGGGCAATACTCAGGCACTAGCAGCGACCAAGACTTGGAAAACCGCTCGCTTTGGCTTAGATGAAATATTACAGGCTATGAATAATGCGGGAATCACTGCCAATAAAATTGTAAGGTTTAGGGTAGCTTTCGGTAGTAATTCTGACAACTCCCCCAACCAACAATACGATGGGTTTGCCTTTGATGATTTCCAGATAAGTAGCCGAAACCGTTTGGTATTGACTGAGTATTTTATCAATCAAGTAGCTGATCCAGAGGGTGCTTTGGACGCAGCAGCCAATACTTTTGCTGCTACTAAGGCCGAAACCATCAATATCCATTACCATACCGATTTTCCGGGGGTAGATGCCATCAATAATCAAAGTGCCAACGATGTAAGTGGTCGTTCGTTTCATTATGGTATCCGTGATGTACCTCGCATAGTAGTAGATGGGGTAACGCGTGACGAAGTGCCGGTATTGACTACTGGTGATGCCAACAACTGGGCTGATTCGACCTTCTCTACCCGTACTTTGATCAATGCCCCATTTCTGATCAACATATCGAACCCTGAAGCTGCTGGAGGAACTTTATCAGTGAATGTTACGATCAATGCCATTGAAGCGGTCACTGGCGCAACAGTAATACACCTTGTAGTCATAGACTCTACCGTAAATCTGGATGGGGTAACCTACTACAATGCTGTGCGTAAAATGTTACCTGATGCAGCGGGTACTTTTCATAGCAGTGACTGGGTGCAGGGATCAAGCGAGACCTTTACCTATACCTGGGATTACGGCGCTCAAGGACTGGATCCATCCAGGTTTAGAATTGTAGCCTTTGTGGCTGCTTACGACAGTAATGAAATACTACAGGCTGAAGTAAGCAGTGTACAGGGAACCCGGACAGGGAAGGGGAGTGATATAGACGCGATAACTAGTATTGCCGAAGATTTAAAGAGCACAAATGTGAAAGTATACCCAAATCCAGCTACCCACCATCTCAATGTAAGCTTGCAAAACAAAGGCCTTTCAGCGAATGCCCAATGGGAAATTGTGTCTATCAATGGTCAATTGATGAAGCGAGGACTCTGGAATCGTGGTTACCAGCAAATTCAATTAGATATTAATGATTTAGCCGAAGGAATTTACCTTCTAAGGGTTTATAATGACAAAACCACTTTCCAACGAAGGTTTGAAAAGCATTAATTGACTGGCTAGAGATTTATTTAAAATAGATTCCCGAAGGTATCCTGGGTGCTTTCGGGAATTTTTATTTAGGGATGACTTATGTTTTTATCCTATGCCTTGGGGCCAGATAAGTGCCCTTTTGATCACTTGTAAACCGGTATAAAGTCGAGACGACTTCCTGGTATAAATATTAACTGGTTTAATTTCATAAAAAAGTGTTAATAAATCCAGAATACTTGGAAATGAATCTATAATGATTCAGTTTTGAACTGAAATAAAAAATATTACAGTTAAAGCGTTTTGGTAAAAAGTAAATTTTCAATATCACTACATATTATGACCTTGTTGGCATATTACCCACATGAGTGGTATACGTCAACTGAAATTGCGCCAAGCCTTAATATGAATCCAGCCTTAATAAGGAAAGAACTAAAGTCTTTGAAAGATGGAGGATTGATAGAAAGTAAGGAAGGCAAGAATGGTGGGGTAAGGCTGATAAGGCCGGCAAAAGATATTTTACTATCTGATATTTTTTCTTCTGTCAAAGGAAGTAGCCATGTATTGAACCTATCGAGCAATGTGCCAGATGTAACTTGTAAAATAGGTGGACAAATAAATGAAAAGCTACTTGCGATATTTGATAAAGTTGATAATGCTATTGTTGATGTATTAAAGTCCCAAACATTAGAAGAGTTTAAGAATCAATTTTAATTTTTTTGATCTAAACTGTAACAAAAATAGTTTCAGTAAGGTATACAGTACGGATGAGCTTTTATATTTGATAAAACTAATAGTGTTATTGTCAATATATTAAAGACTCAAACATTGGAAGAGTTTAAAAATCAGTTTTAATATTTTTTTGATTTAAACTGTAATAAAAATAGTTTCAGTAATATGTTTAATACGAATAGGCCTGTGTATTTGATAAAACTGATAGTGTCATTACCAATATATTAAAGACTTAAATATTTAATTTTTTTAACCTAAACTGTAATCAAAATAGTTACAGTAAATTTTATAATATGAACAAATCAATCGAAATTAATGGTTTATCAATATTCTACCGAGAATATGGTGAACAAAACGAAGAATCTATTTTGCTTTTGCATGGCAACCCTACATCATCTCATATGTACAAAACATTGATGATGTCCCTCAAAGACAAATACCATGTTATTGCGCCAGACTATCCTGGCTTTGGATTTAGCTCAATACCTACCACGTCGGAGTTTGAGTATACCTTTGAAAATATCAGTAAAGTGGTAGATCAATTCATTGATGCACTCCAATTAAATCATTTTTACTTGTTTGTACAGGATTACGGAGGCCCTATTGGGTTTCGGATTGCGGCAAGAAGGCCTCAACTCATCAAGGGGTTGATTGTGCAAAATGCCAATATTTATATGGAGGGTATGGGAGAATGGGCCGTAGAAGTAGGTGGTTATATGCAGAATAATAATGTAGAAGCCTTGAATAACTATAAAGCTCATTTGATCTCCTTAGAAGGTTTGAAAGAACAGTATGTAACCGGAGCAAAAGATGTGAGTAAGATAGATCCTGCGTCCTATTTCCTTGATTATGCATTTCTTAACCGGCCAGGTGTCAAAGACGTTTTTCTTACACTTTTTGATGATTATGGGGCGAATTTCGAGAAATACGAGGAATGGCAAAATTATCTTAGGACTGAACAACCCGCTACTTTGATTGTGTGGGGAGCCAATGACAAGTTTTTTAGTAAGCCAGGAGGGGAGGCGTTTGCCAAAGACCTAAATGACGTAGAAATGCATTTTTTTGATGGTGGTCATTTTATGTTAGAAGAGTATAGTGCCGAGGTAGCCTCTCTGATAGATACATTCATTTCAAAAAAACATAAGAATGTACAAGTGAATGTCTAGTTAGAACAGCTTCAGAAATTGATGATGGTTGAATCATAATAAGCAGCGAATATACACTAATAAAACAATCTAAAGTAAATATTAAATAATGAGTAACACACTAGAAAATGAAATTAGAAATGCTATGGACCAATGGTTACAGGCATTTAACAACAATGATATTGCTCAACTGATGGACAACTATGATCCAGCAATAAATTATGCAAACAGTGCAAAGCCCCTTGAAGTAGGCATAGATACCGTAAAAAAAGGTTTTGTAAATAGTTTTGCCATTAAACCTAAAGTGACTTTTAAAGAAGAGCAAGTCATAGCCGGGGAAGATTTAGGCTATATAGCAGGACAGTTTAGAGTGTCTGGTACGAGTCCAGCAGATGGAAGTGAAGTGGGCGAGGCTGGCCGTGTAGTAGCCATTTTTAGAAAAAATGCCGAAGGGCAATGGAAACTAGTATTTGACATGGACAACCGTCCCCCAGATGTAACCATTTAACCTTGATCATGAATATGACTATGAGAAAAGCAATGCGACCAAGAGATGTCGCCAATGGAATCAGCGCCTGTATCGAAGAAGGGAACATTGATAATGTGTTAGATTTTTTTCACCCAGATTATACCATGCTGTTCCCACCCACAGAAAGCCCAAAAAGTGGTTTAGAGACCATAAGAGAAGTGTTTTCGGATTTGATTGATGCCAAACATTCACTGGTAAGTAAAGTCACAGGAGAAGTTATTAATGGAGAAACTGCATTGCTCCAGGCTAATTGGATCATAAAAGATTCTACGGGTGCCGTGGTGAGTGGGGGAAGTTCAACTGAGGTTCTCAAACAACGTGAGGATGGTTCTTGGGTATATTACATTGACTGCCCTATGGGTTTGCCACTCATTCAGTAAATCTAAAGAGAGATTGTGGTTAAATTTTAAAAGTTACAAACAAATGTGAATGGCGTAGAGACTTTATAGTGCTACGCCATTATTTTTTGCGAGCAAAAGCAAGATTCTGGAAGGCGAGATAACTTCTGTATTAAAGTGTAATGGTCTGATAGTCAAAAAAATAGTTTGTGTATTTCTATTGTTTTATAGGAATAGGTTCCTAAAATATCGATAAAAAACTCAGGTAATTTACCCAGGTTTTTTTTATCTTTTCGCTGACGATTTATCATTTGGTTAATCATACTATGACAAAACTATTTTCTAGTTTACTTGCCAGTTTAATATTTATTGGCGGACAAGCTTGTAAGGCACAATCCAATCAGCAAAATAGCCCAATGTTAGCAGCGATCAAAAGAAATGCTCAGCGACTCTTAAATGATCCTAAGATAAATGCGGTTTCGGTTGGGGTTTATAAATCGGGGCAGGCTTATACTGCCCATTACGGAGAACTAGACCCTGGTAAGGGAAATAAGCCTGACAATACTACCATTTATGAAATAGCTTCGGTGAGTAAATCTTTTACAGGCACATTGGTAGCTCAGGCGGTACTAGATAAGAAATTGGCCCTGGAAGACGACATACGAAAATACCTAAAAGGAAACTATTCAAATCTGGAGTATCAAAATAACCCCATCAGAATTAAACATTTGATTACCCATACTGCCGGATTCCCCAGGTTTTTGCCAACAAGTATCAATGCATTATTTAGTAATATCGATGAAACTTTGCCTTTTAGAATATACAATATTGAGAAAAAATATAACCGAAAAGCATTTCTCAAAGATTTGCAATCAGTAACTATTAACGTAGTGCCAGGTACCCAATACCGCTATTCAAACGCCGATGTGGAGCTTACCGCACATATTTTGGAACAAGCCTACCAAATGAGCTTTGAGCAATTGTTAAAGAAATACATCACCAAAAAAGCCAGCATGAAAAGCACTAAAGTGCACCTTTTGGCCCAAGAGAAGCGTCGCCTAGCCAATGGATACGGTGAAACCAATAAACGAGTACCCCATTTTGCCAATACGTTATGGGGGGCAGGTGGTGGCCTTAAGTCTACGGTATCAGACTTGATCAATTATATGAAGTTTCAACTAGATGATAACAATCTAGCGGCCAAGGCCTCTCATCAAGTATTGTATTCGCAAGGTGATACTCAGATAGGTTATTTATGGCCAGTTTTGAATAGCCCTGAAGATGGTATCTACTATAATATTCATGGGGGAGCATTTGGTACTCAAAACTTCCTAATGATTGTGCCGAAATATAACTTGGGCATTTCGATTATTACCAATCAAAGCGGCCCTGGAACCCAACCAAAACTACTCAATGTTTTGAACAACTTATTGGCTGAAATTAAAAACCTGTGATTGAATATTCATCATTGTTTTGCAAAAGTTGAACAATAGTAAAAGTTTGGTGATTTTTATGCGTTCAACTTGCCAAAACGCCATTTATTGTAGCGAACTGGCAAATTATTTTAATATTAACTTAGGGTATTTTCTTTGAGTTTTTGGCTGAGCTTTTCCTATCTTTAGCTCACTAAATACACTAACTCACTAGCCCTAATACTTTATTAAAATGAATAACAACCACAAATTTACGCCCTTAGGAAAGAAACATCACTGCTACTATTATCACACGGGTATTATTCCTGATACCCTTTCCCACACTTCTCATTACTTTTAAGATTTGTCGCTGTAGTATTAACCCATATAGGTCTGATCTACTAGACAAATTGCTGTAAACCAGAGGAATCGCATGCTAGACATGTGATCTATGGGTTTGCCGTGTGTAACGCCATACCTTGAAGTTTTCAGGGTGTAATGTGATGCCTATGCCTAATCGCGTATTCTTTTATTTACTTAATCCACAAAGTTTTATGAAAAATTTAAAATTTTCAAGATTGATGAACGCCTGCTATCTCTGGTTGATTGCCAGTTTTATGTTCATCACCCAAGCACAAGCCCAATCAATTGCGGGCTTTACCTTGGTAAATGCCCAAACCAATACCGACCTGTTCGCTTTGAGCGACGGGCAGGTGATTAATTTAGCCAGTTTGTCAACAACTCAATTAAACATTCGCGCCAATACTTCCCCTGCTACGGTAGGAAGTGTACTTTTCTATGAAAATGGTGCTTTATCGCGTACCGAAAACGTAGCTCCTTATGCTCTAAAAGGAGATCAAGCGGGCAATTACTATGGATATACGCCACCTGTGGGTGCCTTAGAATTGCAAGCCATTCCTTATGCGGGTAACAATGGTTCGGGGATCGTAGGCACTGCGCTTACGATCAATATCACCTTTATTGACCAAGTAATTGTGAATCCACCTGCGGCCCCTACCAACTTGGATGCCGATGTGACTGCTCCTGGGGTAGTAAACCTTCGCTGGAACGATAACGCTACCAATGAAACCAGTTTTGTGGTAGAATTTACCGATGAAACCTTTTCTACAAACCCTACCTGGACTGTGTTGGGAACTACTGTGGCTGATGATACCACTTTTACTGATAACACCTTGGGAACCACCGAATACCGTAAATACCGGGTAAGTGCGACCAATACTGCGGGAAGTTCTGCATTTTCTAACATAGTAGAGGCAAGCAGTTTACCATTACCACCTACTAACCTGGTGGCTTCTAACATTACCACTAGTAGTTTTTTGTTATCGTGGACCGAAGCTCCTTATGGCAACGATTATTTGATTGAGTACTCCTTAGATGGTCCCAATGGGCCTTTTCAGTTTTTTGATGCCTTATACTATGGTTATACTCAATTTGAATACACTGGCTTACAAGCAGGTACCACCTATTATTTACGTATGCGTACCAACTTCGATGGCGTAGCCTCGGTTTGGTCCCCTGTGTTTGAAGTAACCACCTTACCCGATGGCCAAGCTGTAACTTCGCTTGTTTTGGTAGATGCCGATGCTAATCAGGACATTCGCCCATTGGTCAATAACGATACCCTCAATTTGTTTTATTTGCCCAATTTAAGCATCCGAGCGCTGACTTCGCCTGGCACGGTGGGGAGCGTAGGATTTAACTATGATGGGAATGCAAGTTTTCAAACCGAAAACATTGCCCCTTATGCACTTGCCGGTGATACTAATGGAGATTACAATCCCTGGACACCTACTTTAGGCAGCCACGTATTGATTGCCACTCCTTATACTGCCAACAATAAAGGAGGGGTAGCTGGACAAGCCAAAACCATTAACTTTACGGTGATTAATGAAGATACAGTGCAGGTACAGCCACCCGTAGATACAGTGGTGACTATTACGGGAGAACTTAAAAAATGGCACAAGGTCACGTTGTCTTTTAATGGCCCTCAAACGTCTGAGACGGCTACCCCAAATCCATTTGCTGACTATCGCCTGAATGTAACCTTTACCAATGGTACCCGATCGTATACAGTACCCGGATTTTATGCCGCAGATGGCAATGCAGCCAATACTTCAGCTACTACCGGAAAGGTATGGCAAGTACATTTTTCCCCCGATGAAGTAGGTACTTGGACTTATACAGCTTCGTTTCGCACTGGAAACGATATAGCCATTAGTAATGCGCCTAATGCGGGGACGTCTGCTGGATACTTTGATGGTGTTACAAGGACTTTCACTGTCGCAGCTTCCGATAAATCAGGACGTGATTTTAGAGGGAAAGGGCGTTTAGAGTATGTAGGGGAGCATTATCTACGCTTTCGCGATAATGGGGAATATTTTATCAAGGCGGGAGCCGATGCCCCTGAAAACACCTTCGCTTACGAAGATTTTGATGCGACACCTAACCAAAAAGGGCATCGTAAGAGTTGGTCTTTTCACGCGGGAGATTTTGATTTGGGCGATGCACAGGATTATACCTGGGGAACGCTTCAGGCCGATGGTGCTCGTAACCAAGGGAGAGAGTTATTGGGGGCGGTAAAGTATCTCGCTGATCAGGGAATGAATGTATTTTCGTTTTTGACTTTTAGCTTAGATGGTGACGATGACAATGTGTATCCTCATTTGGGTATTACTGCCAATGCAGGTAGCTGGAACAATGTACATCACGATCGTTTTGACGTATCTAAACTGGCCCAGTGGGAGCAAGTAATGGCCTATGGCGATAAAAAGGGAATGTACCTACACTTTAAAACTCAGGAAACCGAAAACGACCAAAAAATGGATGGTGGTTTGTTGGGCAGAGAGCGTAAACTGTATTATCGTGAATTGATTGCGCGTTTTGGGCACCATTTGGCCTTGAACTGGAACCTGGGCGAAGAAAACGATATTTGGCAAGAGCTGAGCGATCCGCAGAATACCCACGTAAAAGCCTACGCTCAATACATTCATGAAGTAGACCCTTACAATCATAACATTGTCATCCACTCTTACCCTAACCAACAAAATCAAGTATATAACCCACTTTTGGGCGGCGCTTCAACACTTACTGGAGCTTCGGTACAAACGGGTATCAACAATGTGCACCGAGATGTGAAAAAATGGGTAAATGAATCGGCTACCAATGGCAAAAAATGGATTGTGTGCAACGATGAACAAGGAGGTGCCAACATTGGCGTGAGTGTAGATGCTGCCTACCCAGATAGTCAATTACCTGAACCGCGTAACGAAAGTGACAATCGGGTGAATGTACGCAAAAAAGTGCTTTGGGGGACTTTGATGGCTGGTGGCGCTGGTGTAGAGTATTATTATGGATACCAAACAGGTTGTGATGATTTGGCTTGCCAGGATCACCGTACCCGTGCTACCAAATGGCAAGATGCTAAAGTAGCGCTCGACTTCTTCAATACTTATCTTCAGGCGCATCTTACTCAAATGAGTAGCAACGACGGGCTTACTGCCGACAACAGAGACTATGTATTTGCTCAACCTGGCAGCGTGTATGTGATTTATCGCCCTAGTGGTGGAGCTACGACTCTCAACTTAAGTGGTGTAACCGGAACTTATCAAGTACAGTGGTACAATCCGCGTAGTGGCGGTGCCTTACAAAATGGTACGATCGCTACGCTTGCTGGTGGCAACAGCACTGCAAATATTGGTAACCCACCTAGCCAAACAACTCAGGATTGGGTAGCGCTAATTACTTTGGATGCCTCGGCTCGCCACACTACGCAGGTGTTTTCATTGGGAGGAGAGCCCCAGGTATACCCTAACCCATTGCACGACTACGTAAACATTGTTAGTCCTACAGTACGAGATGCAGGCACTGGCTTGGCTGCTACTCAAAAAGTGCAAATAGAATTACGTTCTTTGCAAGGGCAATTGCTGAAAACACTTACTGTTGCACCTGCTCAAGCAACCCCAGTTAGGTTGAATACTCAAGATTTGACGAAGGGAGTGTACTTACTCAAAATTGTGCAGGGCAACAAGGTCAGTATTCATAAACTGATCAAAGAATAATATAAAGTAAGGGTTAGTGAGAAGCCTGGTTCGGTATGAGCCAGGCTTTTTTATTTTAAGCGAGTGTAGATTACTAAGTCAGAGGTGAGCTTAAATACTGAGTAAGTCGTCTAGTTTTTGTAGTATTTTCACTGGCTCAAACCCCATTATCTCTAGCACTTTGTTACCACGCTTAAGCCACATAGCTTGTAAGCCAAATGCACTGGCCCCAGCTACGTCCCAGGTATTCGATGATACAAACACAATGTGTTCTTTGGAGGCCTCAAGCCCATCTACGGCTAGTTGATATACGGCAGGAGTAGGTTTATAATGTTGAATGGTATCTGCACTGAGTATTTTAGTAAAGTGATTGGTGATTTGATTGTGTTGGGCGCCAGCTTCCAGCATAGCCAGGTTGGCATTTGACAAGATGGCTAGTTTGTATTTCTGAGCCAGTTGCTGAAGCAAGCCTGGAACTTCAGCAAAGGTAGTCAGTTGAAAATATTGTTGCATCAAATCCTCTTTGGCTGTGGTATTTAAGTCTACATCTACTTGATGACAGGCATACAATAATGCTTCGGCGGTTACGTCTGAAAACGGTACATACTGCTGCATCAACGATCGTAGCCAAGTGTACTCCAACTGCTTGCGCCGCCATATTTGATTGATTTCATCGGCTTTGTCGCCAAAATGATGTGCCAGACGCTGGTCCAGCGAAAAAACATCGAACAAAGTACCGTAAGCATCAAATACAATGGCTTTGATTGTAGACATAGGAGCAAGGGTTAGAGTTATTATATAGACGAATCAATAATTTAATCCAAAAATAAGGCTTTTAGTTCCGGGGTAGGCATCATACATTGGTCTTTTTTGCCGTACCATTTATAGCGGTTTTTAGCGACGTAGCTATACACTTTGTCTCTGATAAACTTAGGTATAATTATAAACCCATACATCAATGGCCATAGACCCTTAAAGCCTTTGATAATACGCAAAGCGGCGGATGATTTGGTATAGTATCGATCTCCTTCTACCAAGATTACGGTATCTAAATCTTCGGTAGGGCGGTTAAACTTTTTCAAATAAGCTTGTCCCACCTTAGACTGTAAAGAGGCAAACCTGAATTTTCCACGCGCATCTTTTTTGATGATGGTTTGCACTGAGTTTTCACATAAATTGCAAACTCCGTCGAAAAGTACCACAGGATGCTTTATGTGAGAAATGATCTCCTGATCTTGGGTGATATTTTGCGCTTCAGTATTCATTGATAAGTCATTTTTTGAGTGACAAGTTTATAGCATAAACGCATTTTGATACAATGTAGTTTCAGAAAATATTGAAAGTTTTGAATGGTTATCTAAAACAAACTGCCTTGTACTGGTGGTCGGTAAATTTTGGGTTCTTGAAGATTCAGCCCGCATTTTTCGTTCAACTGACGTACAAAATACAACGCTAACTCAGGAGTAGCCTCGTTTTCATCGGGTTGATGGATAAATATGTAGGCAGACTGGAGGCCTTGCTTGAGCCAACTTTGAATACGATTGACCCAATCATCGGCTCGCTGGTAATCGGTAGGGTGGAGGTTGTTGCCCACAAAACGCAAAACCAAATCGGGAGTAGTGAGTCGCATATGGAGTGCATCTCGCCTTCCAGCTACATCGGTAATAACTGTAGCTACCTGATGGCTCTCAAGTAGCTGAGTGGCTTTTTCGAAGTGATCTTGTTGAAACCAATGTTCATGACGAAACTCAACAGCCAACGGAATATGCGCCGGAAACTCTTGCAAGTATTGGGCTAAATACCCCATATCTTGTGGGGTAAAATAAGGTGATAGTTGCATAAAGCTAATCCCCAGTTTCTCACCCAATCCTTCCATAGCCTTTACAAATACCTTAGTAAAATCTTGAGCCTTTCCTAAAGGCATCAGCTTATGGCTAATCTCTTGAGGTACTTTGGGACTAAACCTAAAATCGGGAGTGCTTTGGGTTTGCCATTTCTTGATAGTATCGGCATTGGGCACCGAATAATGGGTGCTGTTTAATTCAATAGTATTGAACTGACGCGCATAATGGGTAAGGTATTGGTTGGCGGGGGTACGTTTGGGATAGAGGGTACCCACCCAGCTTTTATTGCTCCATATAGGACATCCAACATACACTTTGGGAGAAGACGAAGCAGGTTGGATATTTTTTGCCAAAATACGTTCAGTACCAGGGGCATCGGCAGGGATGCTAAAATCTACCTTGGAAACATCAGTTAATTTACCAAATTTCATAGGTGGCTCGTTTATTTTCAAAGAAGTCGTCTCGACTTTTAATAATGAATTACAAATAACTCATTTTGCCCACTAACTTTACAATTTTTTAGCTAAAGCAGAGCTCGTCACAGCAAAGCTGTAGACTCGGTTATCACCGTAGCGCTGCCCCGATGCATCGGGATTTACAACTATGCCTCAAATTCCTAAATCCCGGTGTACCGGGGAAAATCGCTTTGTTATTGAACAAAAGCAGCTATTCTCAACAATATCCTAAAAGTCGAGATGACTTCAAACAAAAAAAAGGCTGGTAATTGATATACCAACCTTCATAACTTTATAATAATTAAATTGTTTGTTTTGCTTTATTTCAGGCGGAATACAAATTGTCCACCTTCGTTACCGACCCCCTTCAGTGGGTTACCAATGGGGTGTTGTTCGGTATTATCGGCTACGGCTACGGTCACATATTGAATCAGCTCCGAAACGGCAAATTTATCTTTTAGGTTATCTTTCAAAAACTTAATCAAATAAGACGCAAACGGACTGTTTTGCCCTGCTTTACCATCCGATACATATTCCAGGTTACCAGAAGTCAATCCCCAACGAGATTTTACCTGTTCTACTTTTTCGATATAACCACGATGTGCTTCTGAGAATAGTGAACCAGAGAAACAAGCATCTGCTACCAAAAATACGTGGCGGTGATTCAATGCCTTGATGTATTGCTTGATTTTGGTATTAGGAATATACGAACCTGTTTTTCCTATTTTCCCTTCAGAAGGCACCCAGTACCCCTCATCAAATGAAGCATCATAAAACCCGTGTCCTGAATAGTAAATGAATAAATTGTCTAACCCAGTACCTTTTTGCTTAAGCTTGGCAAATACTTGCTGAACTTTATCCAGATTTACATCTTCGTTGTATAATTCATATACATTGTCTTGGGCAAAGCCATAACGCTTCATCAAAATTGATTTTACATCATTGGCATCTTTTATCGGGTTTTTAAGCGATTTCCAGTATTTGTAACGATCTACCGCTAACACCAACATAAAGTTTTTTCCAGTACCTCCTACGTCAAAGTCCAAATCATCATCCCCACCATCCTTGTTTTTGCGTAGGTATTTAAGGTTAAAATTGAAATTGCGACTATTGGTGACTGCTTTTCTGATTTTTTTCTTTTTAGCATCCTCTTGAGCATTGGAAGGGAGCGAGACAGCCACCAGTCCCAGAATTACCAATGTCCATATGCATAAGAATTTAGTTGTTTTCATTTTACCGAACCTTTTCTATATATTCTAAGCCAAAATTTAGTTTTATGTAACTACTTAATAAACGATTTCTGGCTATTTGTAGTTTAATTTGAAAGCTAATAATTAGGCCTTCTCGTGGATATTAGTTCAGATTTTCATCTAAAAACACCACAAAAATATCTTTTCGGGCATTTTGGGTTCCAAAACTCTCAGTAGAGCCAATTAAGATGAATTGTTTACTTAAGGGATTGTAAGCAAGCTTTTGCCCTTCATCTTCTTCTTTTCCTCCAATCAGTTTTACGGTTTCTAAGGCACCTTGGCCAGTATATTTGGCCACAATCAAGTCTTTACTGGTCAATATATTTTCGTGAGTTCCGAGTACTACGATATTCTGATTTTGGTCAAAATTCACATCAGTAAATGATTCGGTACTTAACTTTAAGGTTTGTAACCAAACCAAACTCCCTACTTCGTTTACTCTGGCCACAAACGCGTTGGTAGAGTCTCCCGTAGAATTTGTAGTTTCTCCTACGAATACAAAATCCCGGTTTTGAGCCTGAATTACCGATCTTGCCTTACCGTCAATGCTTAGAGTTGTATTCCATTGAATCTTAAAACTTGGATCAAACTTTACAATCAAAGGAGCATTGTCTTCAAACCCAACGACTACAAAACCTCCATCTTGAGTCAATTGCAAACCAGATACGGTCCAGTTAGAGCTGCTTACTTCTTGCTTATTCAGCAGTACTCCGTCGCGGGTGTCATACACTTCAAACTGAATAGATGATTGACCCCCAACCGCCTGTGAAGAACCCACTACTACCAACGAGCCATTGATGTCTTGTACATCATTAAAAATTTCGTTTAGCTCAGTAGAAACTATCCTTTGCCATTGCAATATACCGTCTTGGTCTACCTTGAGAATAAAAGCATCGTTTTCGTTGGGTGTATCTTCAATATAACCCACTACTACGAATCCTCCATCGTTGGTAGGGCTAATTTTTTGCCCAAATACCTGCCCATCCGAAAGATTACTAATATCACGAGTCCATACTTCGGTACCAGTGCCATCTATTTTTTTCAATTGTAATATATTGATATTCTTTTTAGCCATCAGGATCGTGGCTTGTCCATCGAGGGTTGGCGTAAAATTAAGACCTACCTCATCGTCAGTAGACTGGCCAAAAGTGCTAAACTTAGAAGCATCGGGGGCCACAGTAGCAGGCAAAACACTTACTTGCTGGGTAGAAGAGTCTTGCGTAATACCATCAGCCTTGGTCACCGTAAGGGTTACGGTATAGGTACCAATGCTGTCATAGATGTGGATAGGGTTGGCCAAGTCACTGGATTTGCCATCACCAAATTCCCATAAGTACTTTCTGGCTACTGCGGTAGAGTTTTGCTGAAGATTGAGGGTATCGCCTACCTGAATAATATTTTGTGGGATTAAAAAACTTGATTTTAGCTCTATAAAACTAATTTCCTGTACTTGCAAACAGCCGATTAGACTCAATATCAAGCATCCAAAAATGATAATTTTTTTACGATTCATTGCCATGTCTTTTTATGAGTATAACCTTAAAATCTCCAGATGAATGAAATTTGATTACTTCCGGTGAATTGGTCGATGCTAGGAATGATTAAAGGTCTCAACCAGGCAGTTTTTTTGTCACCTTCTTCTTTTTTGGGTGCAAATGTTCTTTTGTTTTTTAAGCCTCTCAAATACACACCTACAATATCGGCCAGCCAGATGGCTCCCCCGGCAATAAACAGCCCATAAGAAATGTTACGATCGGTACGAGCGTTTCTAAATAGTCTTTCGTGTTCGCTTTGGGTATTTGGAATTCGGTCGTTGTAATCTCTGAGTTCTTGATTGGCCTTGAAATAGAAAAAAGCTCCGGCACCTAACAGAACATAAGTAGAGGCTGCAATCCATTCGTAATGATAGCCATTTCTTACTTTAAGGTCTCCCAATCCAGGTAACAATAATGACCACAAAGCATTCTCAGGGCCTGCCTTGGCAATCTTTGGGATTTCTTCGGCCTCTATTCTAAACATAATGTTTTTCCCGTTAAAATAAGGGTTGTCTTTCAGAAACTCCCAATCTACAGTTTTACCTTTACCTACTTTAATACTATCGCCAAAATCGCCTTTCAACGACCTTAAGGGACCTTTAAACGAGTTTCCGTTATTGTTAGAGTACAATAAGCGTAGATTATAGTAGCGTCTTTTGGGGCCTCTCAAATCATAGGTAATTTTGATGGTATTGGTAGCGGTGTCTAGGTTGGCTCCCAGAAATTTGACTTTTACCGGACGAGAATAGAATACTTGTGCTTGACTAAATTCAGTATTCAATAACATGAATATGAATATCCAAATAAAGATTTTTGGTAGTTGTTTTGCCATACTTTCGATTAATTTATACGACCACGCATGCTATACAAATATAAATAAAAATAGTAATTTGCTTATCTGAGATTTACTTTTTATGGTACATAGTATTAATTTTACATACCACTAATCAAATACTACACGAGTCAGGTTCGTGCGATAATTTTTATAGAAATAAGCTGATTTTTTTCACTCATGTACAACAAGATCAAGAAATTAGGGGATAAGTCTGTCATTTTACATCATTTAGTTCCAATTATATTTTCCTTCGTTTTATTATTTATTACTCTTGACGCATTTTCTCAAGGGAAGGTTTATTATTCCAATAACTCTGCGATTATTAGTGCCGATCTGGACGGCAGCAACCCGCAAGTGGTTTCTGATCCAGGTAATAGTCCTAAAATATTTGTAGATGCCAGTGGTGGACATATATACTACACTGGTAGCGGAAACTTGAGGCGGGTAAATGTAGATGGATCGGGGGATATAACTACTGGTATCTCAGGAGGAGCTACGGATTATGCCTTTGACTTTGCTGAAGGTAAGGTTTATTATATAGAAGAATTTACTACCCTAAGAAGAGCCAACTTGGACGGCTCTGGAGTAGAGGATTTACAGACTACTTCAGGAGCACCTGGTGGAGTTGCGCTGGATATTGTGAATCAACGGGTATTTTGGACATCTGGACTTAGTATTTATCGGATGAACTTTAATGGCACTGGTTTTACGGCGCTCAATACTACGACGGGCTTTGTGTATGGAGATATAGAACTGGATTTTGTAAATAATAATTTGTGCGTGATCAAAAATGATCAGGTATTCAAGGCTAATTTTGATGGTGGTGGTCTCACTGCTTTTATAAACAATTTGGGAGGCGATCCTTTCCAAGACTTATCACTTGATCTTAAAAATGTAAAACTATATGCGTCAACCGCAAATGATAATATTTTTCAATACAATTTATCAGGAGGATTGCTTGGGGATTTTGGCGTAAGCACCACTCAAGGTTTAGGAGTAGGGGTGCCCGCCGATATCAACATTACTCAAAGCTCAAGCACCATTCTTACAGGAGGAAGTTATAGCTTTGGGAATGTACCAGTGGGTTCCAATAGTGCTACAATAACTTTTGACATCGAGAATGCTGGGGGAGAATACTTAATTACCCAAGAAACGGTCAATGTTACTGGTTCTCATGCGGGCGACTTTACAATCAATACCAACCCAGGTCAACTGGTAGATTTAGGGGCTACTACCAGCTTCTCAGTTACTTTTAATCCCTCAGCCAGTGGCTTACGTTCGGCAGTTCTATCCATTCCCAACAAAGACCCTGACGAAAACCCTTATGTTATTAATGTGAGTGGTACTGGGTTGGCACCAGAAATCAATGTAAGACAAAACACTATGCCCCTGCTCAATGGGTCTGGACTGTTTAACTTTGGGTCAGTGAACCTGGGGTCTAGCTCTGGTAATGTTATATTTACGATTGAGAATCAAGGAGGGGCCACATTAAACTTAACCGGAACGCCAAGAGTACAAGTAAGTGGAACAAACCCTGGAGACTTTGTGGTAACAGCTCAACCACCAGGAGGGACTGTAAATGGAGGTGCTAGTACGACCTTTACTGTAGTTTTTACCCCTGCTGCTTTGGGTACTCGTACCGCCAATTTCACCATTTTGAATAATGATTCAGATGAGGGAACCTATGTCTTTTCGGTCACGGCCAGTGGGTTAGCCCCAGATATCAATATAAGACAAAATACAACCAATATACCCAACTCCGATGTATTTGATTACGGAGCCATTGCGGTTGGTCAAAGCAATGCGGTAGTATTTACGATAGAGAATACCGGGAATTCAGATTTGACACTTGATGGTGTACCTTCAGTGCAAATTGGAGGAGCTAACCCTGGTGATTATTCGGTTACTGCGAGTCCAACTTCGCCCATAGCATTTGGTAGTACCACCACTTTTACCTTGCAGTGTACTCCTAGTCTGGCTGGAGAGCGTTCGGCTACGATTACCATTCCAAACAATGACCCAGACGAAGCCCCTTATAGCTTTACCGTAACAGCTACTGGGTTGGTTCCAGAAATTGACGTGAGCCAAACTGCATCTATCGCCAGTGGAGATAGTTTTAACTTTGGGAATGTAGACGTAGGGAACAATTCTGGCCCAATCACATTTACGATTAGTAATACTGGAAGTGCTGTGCTAAACCTGACTGGTAGCCCTGATTTAATACAGGTTTCGGGAACCAATGCCGCCGATTTTACGGTGGAACAACCTGTACTGCCAACGATTGGCGCCAGTGGAGCAGCGACTTTTAATATTACATTTACGCCTTCGGGTGTGGGAGTAAGTAATGCTGCTATTACCATCTTAAACAATGACAGTGATGAAGGCACTTATACCATTGATTTGAAGGGCACTGGAGTAAATCCAGTGCCTGAAATCAATGTGCGGCAAAATACTACCAATATTTTGAGTACCTCTGGAAGCTTCAATTTTGGGGTGTTTAATGTGGGCTCTAGCAGTGCTCAAACGACTTTTACCATTGAAAACACGGGTACCAATACGTTGAATTTGAGCGGTGCCCCTCGAGTACAAATTTCGGGAACAAATGCGGCTGATTTTGTGGTAAACACCCAACCTGCTGCTACTGTGGCTGGGTCTTCCACTACCACTTTTGACATCACCTTTACGCCTTCGGGTGCCGGGGCCAGAGTGGCTACGGTGACCATCATCAATGACGATTCGGATGAAAATCCTTATACTTTTACCCTAACTGGCAGTGGTACTCAGGCCGAAATTGATATAAGACAAGGCTCTACACCACTAGCTGTTGGTAGCACTTTTTTTATGGGAAATGTTTCGGTAGCCAGTGGAAGTAATCCTGTGACTTTTACCATCGAAAATAACGGAAGCTCTAATTTAAACCTTACTGGAAGTCCTTTGGTACAAGTAACTGGGTTAAATCCATCCGATTTTACCGTAACTACTCAACCTGCCAACTCAACCCTGGGATCGGCTTCTAGTGTCACCTTTATAGTTACTTTTGACCCCACAGCGGGAGGTACCCGTACAGCGTTTATTGCAATTGCCAATGATGATGCTGATGAGAGTGGGTATACGATTAACCTAACCGGGATAGGGGATGCGCCATTGATGAATGTGACCAACAGTAGTAGCAATGCCATTACCAATGGTTCTACCACACCTTCTACGGCAAACAGCACCAATTTTGGAAATGTAAATGCAGGTACTACGAGTACCAACACCTACACCATTACGAATAATGGGACCGAAAACCTGATTTTTTCTGGGGCTCCTATCATTGGGGTGAGTGGGGCAAACGCCGGAAACTTTAATGTGGGCTTTACCCCACCTGCTGGTAATACTTTGCCTGCTGGGCAAACTACAACTTTTGACATTACTTTTAATGCGCCAGCCACCCCAGGAGTGAGTAACGCAACCATTACGATTGGGAACAATTCTAACAATGCTTCGCCATTTACTTTTGACATTCAGGCTACTTCGTCAGTAACCGTCAATGCGCCTTCGGGCTTAACGGCTACCGCCAATGGTTTGCAAGTACAATTAAACTGGACCGATAATGCGACCAATGAAGATGAATTTATTATCGAGCGAAGTACCGACGGTGTAACCTTTGCCGAGCTGGCAAGAGTCGCCCAAAATGTACTGACTTACGATGATGCCACCGTTACGAGTAGTGTTACTTATTTTTATAGGGTGGTAGCTAGTAATGCTTTCAATACTGGAACATCGGCAGTAGTGAGTGTCACTGTAGGGGATGTATTGTTGCCACCAACGAATTTGGCTGCTACGGCTACCTCGGATGAGGCCCGACTTACCTGGCAAGATGTAAATACTTCAGAAACTGGATATGCCATTTATCGGGCACCAGTATTAAGCGGGGGAGTCGCCGGAACATTTGAGTTGGTGTTTAAAACCCAACCCAACGAAACCAGTTACATTGATATTGGTTTAACTCCAAGCACAAATTATTATTATCGCTTATTGGCAGTTGCACTCAACCCTTCTAATAATTCGGCTTTAACTTCCAATGTTTTGGTGCAAACTCAAGGGGTTATTCCAGTAACTCCCAGTAACTTGAACGCGTTGGCTTTGTCACAAACCGAAATTCAGGTAGAATGGAAAGACAATGCTACCAACGAATCAGGCTATCAGATATTTAGATCATTGTCAGGCAATACGGGTACTTTTGCGTTGATTGCTACTACCTTGCCAGATGCTGAAATTTATGTAGATCAGGGATTGACCTCTAAAACAACTTATTATTATCAAATAAGAGCCAATGCGGCCAGTGGAGCCTCGCCGTTTACTAATCCTGTATCAGAAACTACTTTGTCTAATGCTCCAGAATCTCCTGCTGATCTGGTAGCATTGCCTATTTCGGGTACCGAAGTGCAACTTAACTGGACCGATAACGCGACCAATGAAGGCGGCTTTATCATCAGTCGGGCTGTAAACCAGTTTGGTTCTTTTACGGTGATAGATACAGTAGCTGCCAATGTAACCTTGTTTGCGGATACAGGTCTCACCGAAAACACTAATTATTTCTATTTTGTGTATGCTTTTAATAATGATGGGCCTTCGGAATTTCGAACCAATATTGCAGCAGCTCGTACCGCCAATGTGCCGTTGATTCCCCGCAGTATTCAGATCACGATCAATAATGCCAATAGTGTGACCATTAGTTGGGTGTTAGACAATGCCCCTTCGGCAGTGCGCGAAGCCCAGGGATTTAAGATAGAAGCAGCCAATATTTTGGGGCTTACCCCAACAGGAGGACGTATTTCTAAGTTTGTAAATGGCAAAAAAGTATACCGTACTACTGAGGAAGAAGAATTGATCTTTTTTGAATTGGGTACTACGGCAGCCAATGTGACCAGTTTTGAAGCCAACGGACTCATTGCCAACCAAAAATATATTTTTAGGGTAAGGGCTTTCAACGATAATGGAAACTCTCCCTATAGTCCTGAAACGGTCACTGTTACCTCAATTGACCCTTCCAAATCACCTCCTACGGCTCCAAGCAATTTGATTGCAGAGTCGGTGTCTCAATCTGAGATTGATATTTCGTGGCAGGATAACTCAGATAATGAGCTGGTTTTTAAAATTGAGCGAAAGCGGGAAGATGAAGCTGACTGGACTGAGATAGGACAAGTAATCGGAGGAACGACTTCTTTTAGCAGTACCAATCTGGAGGCGGATAGAAGCTACAGCTATCGGGTAAGAGCCAGCAACGAAGGAGGAAATTCTGACTTTACCAATATAGACTCTACCCGCTCGGAGTGTAATTTATTGGTATTGATCAACAATGTTTCGGGAAGTGGCAATACGATTTGCTCAGGCAAGGCCGCATTGCTGGAAGTAAAAACCAATGTAACCGATGCAACTTATCAGTGGAAACGAAACGGTATCAATATTCCCAATGCTAATTTGCCCGTGTACAATGCAGACCGAACCGGGGAATATGATTGCCAGATTATCTCAGGGGATTGCAGAAAATCGTCTTCTACCCCAGTAATTGTCATTGTAGAGCCAAGCTTTGGCGTAAGTATTACAACAAATAATGATACTCAAGCCTTGGAAGCAAGCGTAAGGGGGGCACAGGCTTATCAGTGGTTTCGGGATTATCAACCGATTAGCGGAGCTATAGAAAGTACCTATGTACCACCCGTAGATGGGGAGTATTTTGTGGTAGTGACCAACGAGGGGTGTTCGGCTACTTCTAACCTCCTGACGGTAACTGTAAATGTAACAGGGATCGAAGAAACCACCTTATCTAAACGTATGCGTTTGTCTCCTAACCCAGCTGAAGACGAATCTCTTTTAGAGATAGAGAATGAGGTATACGGACCATACAAAATAATGATTACTGATATGCAAGGTCGGGTACAAATGGTACTGAGTGGCACCAAACAACAAAAGGCATTGAGAAGAACATTGCCTGTTCAAAACCTGGCTCAAGGTGTGTATTTGGTGAAAATTCAACTCAAGGATCACAAAGGTTTGCAGAAACTAGTGAAGAAATAAGAAAGACAAATTATTCAAAATAGAAAGCCTGAGTGTGTTGCTCAGGCTTTTTTTGTGGATCAATTTTTACTCGTTTCTCAACGACTCTACTGGGTTGTGGCGGGTAGCCTGAAAAGTCTGATAACTAATTGTAAGTAAGGTAATGATCATTGCAGCCAAGCCTGCCCATACAAATACCCAAATATTAATGGGTAGACGATAAGCAAAGTCTTGTAGCCATTGATTCATAATAAGGTACCCCAGTGGAGCAGTAATGAGGAGAGCCAGCAAAACTTGCTTGAAAAAACTTCGCGAAAGCAACAAAAAAAGACTACTTACCGAGGCTCCCAATACTTTGCGGATGCCTATTTCCTTGGTACGCTGTTGTAGGGTAAACGATACCAATCCAAATAACCCTAAGCAAGCAATCAGAATGGTAATGAATGCTCCTAACCTGAAAATACGACGGGTAAGCGCATCTTTTTTATAAAATGTCTCAAGGGTTTGATCTACAAAGTGGTATTCCAAGGGCGTATTTTTATCATACTTTTGGTGTACTTGATTGATGTAAGCTAGAGTTTTAGCCATTTGAGGTCCTTTTACCTTTACCAAAAACAAGTCTATGTCTCCCTCTATGGCTTGGGTATGACCAATAATCAAAGGTTTAATGGATTCGTGTAACGACTGAAAGTGAAAATCTTTGACCACACCAGCTATTTTGGGCCGATATTGACTACTGGTATCGGCGCTTATCAAATATTGCCCAATGGGATTTTGATACCCAAGTAATTGCGCTGCGGTTTCGTTGATGTAAACCAGATTGGAGTCTTGAGTATGCTGTCCACTGAAACCTTCGCCCTTGAGCAATTGTAGTTTGAGGGTTTTTAAGCCATCTTCATCTACTGAGAGGTAATAAGCATTGACTGGCTCGGATCCTTGCCCCTTGGGAGGGCGAAAAGCTAATTGACGATTGATGCGATTGTCACCTGGAACACTTGAAGCAACCGTGACTTGTTCAATATGGGTGTGGGTTAGTAAATCACGCTTCATATTGGCTAAATTACGGTATACCCCTTGGTCGTTAATGTCAATAGATAATAATTGAGACTGATCAAAGCCTAGGGGTTTGTTTTGCATAAAATCCAACTGACGGGAAACAACCAAAGTGGCAATAATCATAAGGATAGAAAGGCTAAACTGTATCACTACTAAGCTTTGGCGAACCATTAGGCCTTTACGATTGCTAAAACCTTTGCCTTTGAGCACTAAAGCAGCTCGGAGGCGACTAAATACCAAGGCTGGATAACTACCCGAGAGTAGACCTACCACGAGGGTAATGATAAACATATAACCAAGCAAAGGACCAGTAGTGGTGTAGTTGAACTGGAAGTTTTTGTGACTCACTTGATTAAACTCACTCAAGAATAGGTCAATGAGCCCAATAGAGATGACAAAGGCAATGAAGGCTACCAGTACCGATTCTAACAAAAACTGAATTTTTAGATGGCTATTGTAAGCGCCTACAACTTTGCGAATGCCAATTTCTTTGGTACGGTGAGCCGAGCGAGCGGTGGCTAAATTCATATAATTGATGCAAGCCACCAACAGCATAAATACGCCAATCAAGGCAAAAATATATACTACCGATAAATCCCCTTTTTGTTGGTGTTGATCTAATCCACCAGTGATGTTGCGAGAGCCAAAATGGACATCGGTAAAGGCCTGAAGTGATAAAACTCTGTTTTGCCAGTTCTTTCCTTGATGCTTGGCTTGAAAAGTGGGTAACTTTTGCTGAAGGTCTTGAGCGCTACTCCCTGGTTTCAACAAAAGGTAGGTACGCATACCTCTTGAACGCCAGGATTTGAACCGTTGGGTAAGGCGAGGACGTATGGTTTCGGGTAAACCTGCGAAAAAGGCCTGATAGCCGCTCAACATATCAAATTGTATATGGGTATTGATCGGTGGGTTTTTGATTACCCCAGTTATTTTTATATGGCCCCTACTGGTACGTATTGTTTTTCCTAAGGCATAAGAAGTGTTAAAGTATTTATGGGCCTGGCTTTCGGTAATGACTACCCCATCGTGGCTGGTGAGGGCAGTTGCTGGGTTGCCCTGTATCCACTCGAAATCGAATACTTCAAAAAATCGGGGTGAGGCAAATAGCCAATTTCTCTCGTTGAACATAAGGTTTTGGTGATACACAATGACTTGCCCACCACCCAACACCCGTATCACTTGTTCTATCTCCGGAAATTCGGCTTTCAGAGTGGGTGCTACCGGCCCTGCAGTATGTGCCACCAAACGTTGTTGGCCTTCCAGCGTTTTGTTCTTTTCTATCATCCGATAAATTCGATTTCCTTTGGTATGTACCGTGTCAAAACTAAGCTCGTCTTGTACATACAAAAACAGAAAAAAGGCACAGGTTAAGCCCAGTGTAAGGCCTGCCAGGTTAATGAAAGAATGAAACTTATGGCGTAATAAATTACGGAATGCGACTTTTAGGTAATTGATCCACATGAGGCTGTAAGTTATATGGTTTTGTTCCAGTTGTTTTCAATCCTTAAGCCAAAACTGCAAGTGTTTGTAAATCAGTAGATTATTAGCTGTTTTTGAGTAAGCTTCATTTCAAGCTGTCCACCGATGGACGTTTGCTGTTTCGTGGGTGGGCATTTGCCTGAATCCGTATTTTTTGTTTATTTTCGGAAAGCCTTTGATAATGAAGTGATTGCATAACTGGCAAGAAAATTATTTAGTCCAATTAGTCCACAGTCGACGGTCGATAGTCCATAGTTTTTAGTTCGTAGTCGGGAGCTTATTAAGTGAAAAATGAAAAGTTAGCGCGAAGCGTAGAGAGGAGCAGGGAGCGAGGAACAAGACGCAGGGAGGAAGAGTAGCGCGAAGCGGATATAATTGATCAATTCATAATTCATAATTGACTATCATATTTGCAAAACCGATAGTTATTTCTGCTGCGCATCGCGAAACACGCTGTCCTGAGCGTAGCCGAAGGAACTAACAATGTAACAATCAGTTGTAAATCCCGATTTTTATCGGGGCCGAAGGCGGAACACTTGTCCTGAGCGCAGCCGAAGGAACTAACAATAGAACAATAAGCGCAGCGGAACAATAGAACAATGTAGCAATGAAACAATAAAAAAATTAACCATTGAATGTATCATTCATCATCATTAACCCAAAAATTGCATGTCCAAGAAAATAGGTAAAATATTAATAGTAGACGATGACCAGTACGTAACCTTGTCGTTGCGCATGTTGCTAGAGCAGCATTTCAAAAAAGTAGAAGTGCTCAATAGCCCCAAACTCATCCCTGAAACCTTGTCTCGTCAAGTGTTTGATGTAGTATTGTTGGACATGAACTTTCGCCCTGGTGAGACCTCAGGCAAAGAAGGGATAAAATGGTTGCAAAAAATTATCGAGCAGGACCCCAATACCAGTATTATTTTGATGACGGCCTACGGAGGAGTAGACATTGCGGTGCAGGCCATCAAAGATGGAGCAGTGGATTTTGTGGTGAAGCCCTTTCAAAACGAAAAACTGATCACCACGGTAACGGCAGCCTATCAGTTGAGTCAATCCAAAAAAGCGGTAAAGCACCTGCGCTCTCAAAAAGAAATCCTTAGCTCAGCGATGGATTATCAGTACGCCAATATGATTGGACGATCTGAAATTATGCAATCGGTGTTTCAGACGGTGGAAAAAGTGGCCCAAACCGACGCCAATGTATTGATTTTGGGAGAGAATGGTACTGGAAAAGAATTGATTGCTCGAGCCTTGCACCGTAGCTCGCCACGTTCGGGAGAGGTATTTATTAGTGTGGATTTGGGAGCCATTTCTGAAACCTTGTTTGAAAGTGAACTTTTTGGGCATAAAAAAGGCGCTTTTACTGACGCTAAAGAAGATCGAGTAGGACGTTTTGAAGCAGCATCAGGAGGCACCCTGTTTTTGGATGAAATCGGCAACCTTTCTTTGCCTTTACAGGCCAAATTGTTGACAGTACTACAAAGCCGTAAAGTAGTAAGGGTGGGCAGTAACAAACCCATCGAGGTGGACATTCGGTTGGTATGTGCTACCAATATGAATTTGACCAAAATGGTAAAAGAAGGCTCATTTCGTCAAGATTTGCTGTATCGAATCAATACCGTAGCCATCAATTTACCTGCGTTGCGTGATCGCCCGGAAGATGTGCCCTTACTCGCGGAACACTTTCTAAAAACCTATTGTAAAAAATACCAAAAGCCAGCGCTCCGAGTGCCCGAATATGTAGTAAAAAAACTGCAAAAATACGCCTGGCCAGGCAATGTGCGAGAGTTGCAACACGCCTTGGAAAGAGCGGTGATCTTAAGCGATGGAAATACCCTTAAGTCTTCTGATTTTCAGTTTCTTACCGAAGAAAACGAGGAAGAAAAGGAATTTGAAAACTATAATTTAGAAGAATTGGAAAAATGGGCCATTAAAAACGCCTTGGTCAAACACAAAGGAAATGTAAGCCACGCTGCCAAAGAACTGGGACTGACCCGTGGCTCGATGTATCGCAGAATGGAAAAATATGGTTTATAAAAACGTAAAACTCAACATACTCTTTCGGCTACTCATTCTGATAACCCTCATTGGCATGTTGATGTACTCAGCCGTAGTACTTGAGCGCTATCTTCGCAGTGTGTATATGGTGGTATTTATTGTACTAGCCAGTATTGAGTTTTTGTGGTACGTAGACAAAACCAACCGCGATTTAGGGAATTTTTTGCTGGCCTTGTTACACAACGACTTCACCACCCGTTTTTCGGGGAGCCACAAAGGAAAATCTCAGCAGCATTTGTATAGTTCTTTCAACGCCATCAATGATAAGTTTCGCCAGCTCAATGCAGAGCGGGAAGTGCTCTTTTTGCATCAACAAATGCTCGTGCAGCACGTCAATGTGGGGATTATCAGTTTTGACAGCAATGGTAAAATCCACCTTTTCAATGATGCTCTCAAGCGCATGTTTCAGCAACCCCAACTACACTTACGAAGTATCAACGATTTGGCGAAAATTAATCCAGATTTACTCAAAACAGTACAAAACATCAAAGCCGGAGAGCGGCAACTCATTAAAATCAACCTGGAAACGGATTTGTTGCAATTGGCTATCCAAGCCACTGAGTTTACCCTCAAAGGCAAATATTTCAAGCTTATTTCGGCACAAGACATTAAAGGTGAACTGGAAGAAAAAGAGTTGGATGCCTGGCAGAAACTTATTCGGGTGCTCACCCACGAAATTATGAACTCAGTGGTGCCCATTACCTCACTGAGTGATACCCTACACCTTATTGTAGAAAATCAAAAAAAGAGCGAAGAATCCATCACTGAGAAAACCATTACCGACATAAGCCTGGGATTAGAAGCTATTCACAACCGGAGCAAAGGCTTGGTAGACTTTACGGAAACTTATAAAAACCTCACCCGAATTCCGCCCCCTAGGTTTGCCAAAGTATCGGCTCAAGAATTGGTAGAGCGTATGCAGACTTTGTTACGCCCTCGGCTGCAAGAAGCCAAAGTACCTTTGCTAATAGATGTGCCTGAAACTGATGTATTCTTCTTAGCCGATGTACAATTGATTGAACAAGTGCTAATCAATCTCCTTAAAAATGCACTGGAAGCCCTCGAAGAACAAGATTACCCCCATATCACACTGGCAGTCAACCAAAGTCGCGAAGGCAAAACCCTCATTAGCGTAAAAGACAACGGACCAGGAATTCCTGTCGAAGTGTTGGATCGTATTTTTGTACCTTTTTATACCACCAAAGAGCAAGGTTCAGGCATTGGCCTTAGCCTCTCCCGCCAAATCATGCTACAGCACAAGGGTAGTCTCCAGTGTAGTTCGGTGGTAGGAGAGGGGACGGTATTTACAATGAGTTTTTAATATTTGAACTTAGGGTTTGAGGTAAATGGTCACTTGGTCATTGCGTGTGCCAGCCCAAGGAGCAATGTCATTTAGTTAAGCATTATCAAGGCAAAAAGGAAAAACTTTGAAAGTATCGATTTTCTCTGGGAAGTCGTCTCGACTTTTAATAATGAATTACAACCAAGATCCTTATACTAATCCATAGAGATAACCTGTACAAATTTACGGCTGGAAGCCTCTCAATATTGCTCATTCCGATAAATCGTGAACGAGTACCTATTCGTCGCTTGCCTGAGGCGAGTGACTATTATAGTAGGGCCTCTGGCCCGTTTCTACCGAAGAAAAGGTGTACAGATTTTATCTATAGATTGGTATTATGCGATGCATAATGCAGCAATATAACCATTCAACCATATAGCCATCTAACTCGTTTAATATTACTTTTTCTTCCTCGGTTTTTTCGTCCAAAAGTCAATTTGGATTTCAACATTGTTGCCCAAAAATTCCTTCATAGTAGTATGTTTAAACTCACTACCTACTCCGTATACCTGGCGATTGACACTCCAGCGAATGCTAAAACCTAAAGTGTTTTTACCGCTTTTTCCAGTGTACTTAAAAGGAATCACTACTGACTTAGTAACTCCTCTCATAGTAAAAGCTCCATAAGCAATGAATTCATTGCGACTACCTGGTTTTTGCTCAATTTTGCTACTCTTAAAAGTGATGTTAGGGTTATTCTCTGCGTCAAAAAACATTTTAGACTGTAAGTGTTTGTCTCTTCCAGGTATCCCAGTATTGATACTGGCTACCTTGATGTTGGCTTCCAGCGTAGATTGGGTAGGGTTGTTTTCATCCCAAGCTATTTTGAGGTCATAATCAGTAAACTTGCCTGTGACTTTACTCAAGTTGGCAATTGGGATGGCAAATCCAATGGTAGAGTGGTTGGGTTCGGCTACCAACACTCGTTTGCCTTGGGCTTGTAAATTCAAACTACCCAACACAAGAACAAGAAGTAATAAACTGATTTTTTTCATGATGATTTGGTTTAGTATTTAAAAACAATAATCAATATAACGATTTTCAAGGCTTGTCTAAAGCATTCAGTTCACTTGGTTAGAATACCTGACTGTCACGCTTGAACCCGCGACCTCCTGCGTGACAATACACTCTTGATAAGGAATGGGTCACGGGTTCGAATCCCACCACTGTATCAGCTGAGTTTTTAGCAATCCGTCGGGCTTATAACCCAGAGGTCGGGGGTTCGAGTCCCTTAAGTCGCTCCTTCATAACTATTTGGTAAGGTATTGACGGGCGGTGTGTACAAGATGCGGGAACGTATACACTGATTAGATGGTTTTTTGGGTTCCCCAGTTGATAAAAGCGTCGGATTCATCACCAAAATAGGGTAGTTCAGTAGATAGAGCAGCGATCTTCCAAGCTGTCGGTCGCAGATCAGTTGGTAGAACACCTCTCTTTTAAGGTAATGACTTCCTTGGCAAGGAATTTCGCTACCTTAGAACCGTTACAAGGAGAAATAACTGGTATAAGATTAACGTTTGACCCGACATCCACGATGTTTCACTCGGTGTTTGAGGCTTATTTGTGAGGCCCCGTCAATTCCTCTAGACTTCTAACTATTAAATAATTAAATTTCTAATTATGAGTGTATTATAGCCATCCCAAAATCGTTTTGAATTGGTAGTACAGGGCGGAATCACCGAAAAAAGCCAATAGCTAAAGGCTAAAGACCAATAGCTGTCAAGCGCTATGGACTACCAAGGTATCTAATCCAGTTTACTCCCCAGATTTTCGTTGCAATTCATCGGTTTTTAGGGTGTTTTGGTAGTAATAATGTTGATTTCTGAAGTTACCGAAAAAAATATCTTGATTTTTATTTAGAAAACGTGAAATTCTCTTGTATTAGTAAGATTTTTAGGTGTAAAATAGCGGTTTAAATAGTATTAAAGAAGCTTTTTGTTTGTTTTTGTAATTATTGAAATATACCTATTTGATACCGGAAAATACTGGATAAATACCTTGAAATATAAGCTGTTTTGGTGGTTTTAAGCGTTCATTTTTGCTCATTATGATCGTATTTTGTCAGGAATTGAATGATACGCCCGAATTGCCTCTAAAAAACACAAATATTTATCAAATAACCTGAGAGTAGACTCCAAAAACCTTCACATTTGCCAGAAATTCATCCATTTTTCCTGTCATATTTGATCAAAAGTTTACTCAAACTCTCACCGCTCGTGCAACCCGGTACCTACCCATTACAAATCAATTGCTCTACCAATTGAGTGAGGGTTCAAGGCTCTTCTATAAGGTGTCACTTTCCACGTTCGGAATCCAGGCTGCAACTTGCGTGTGGTACCAGCCGACATCGAGGTGCCAAAGCCCTGATAAACGACGGTCGGAGCTTAAGTTGTAGGGATTGAGCAGGTGACTTTAGCTGAAAATTTGTATTTTGGATCAAAAACAACATGCAATACGACGTACAAACCCCTGAAGAATACCTGGACGTTCTTGAACAAGATTGGAGAAAAGAAAAACTCGAGGCCATTCGAGCGTTGATTCGCACCCAAGCGCCTGATTTGACTGAAGGTATACAATACAAAATGTTGAGCTATGGTCAAGAACCGGTGTTTTGTCTCAATGCTCAAAAAAACTATGTGAGTTTATACATAGGAGATATTCAAAAGGTAGATCCGGAGGGTAAGTTATTGAAAGGGGTAAATATAGGTAAAGGGTGCATTCGTTTCAAAAAGACAACAAGTGTAGAAGATTCAGGCGTAGAGGCATTTATAGCCGAGACATTCAAACTTTGGAAAGCAGGAAAAGACGTGGGTTGCTAGTTGCTCGTCATTATTCATCCTGGAAACAGGCATTCGATTCCCTAACCTATAGTTTATAGTCATACACCAATGTATAGAGCAATCGTCCAAAAATATAGGAAGAGATGGAAAAGAATTGATTAGATTTGGCTACTAATCTGACACACAAATTTTAAATTTTTATACGATGACCTTAGCCTCTGAAAGACTTATATACACTCAGGTAACCTTCGCCGAAAAAGAGAATTATATGCGTTGGTATACCGATGATGTGGTCATGCGCCATATCACGGGAACGGGTTTAACCAAAGAACAAGCCGAAGCACGCTTTGCAAAAACCTTGAAAACGAATGAAACCTATCCTAATATGGGGTTTTATACCGCTAAAAATCAAGCAAGTAGAGAGTTTGTCGGCATTGCCAAGTTTACGTATCTGGACGAAGCCCAAACCCAAGTTGAAGTTGGCTATGGCATGATGCCCGAATATTGGGGAGCGGGATACGCTACTGAGATGCTATGCTGCCTGATGAAACACGCCCAAGCCTTTCCAAACATCAAAGAATTGATTGGTATTGTTAACCCAGAAAATGATGCATCGGTAAAAGTACTTACCAAACAAGGTTTTGCATTGTATAAGGCCACTTTTGGCGAAAATCCAGCAGAGTATTATAAGTTGGAGCTAAAACAGGCTTAAGGTTTTTATTTACCCTTTGTCGTATCCTTTTTAGCCGTCGAATCTTTCTTAGCCTTTGGCAAAGCAGGAGGGCGGGCATTGACCTGAGGATTTAATACCTTGGCTTCTTCCAGCTCGTTTTTTTCTTTTTCTTTTAAAATGACATATACATCCTCGCCCTTTTTTTTGAGGAAATATTTTTCCCGGGCAAATTTTTCTAACTTTTTAGGATCAGTAGAAAGCTTTGCTCGTTCCTCCTTGATATTCTTGATACCTTTGGCGTAAAACACTTTATCACGCTGTAATTGCTGGAGCTTTTCCCGACGTTGGTATTGGGTATAAATGTCATTGATATCAAAAAATACCATCCAGATCACGAAAATAGACCCCACTATGAAATAAAAACTGCGAAAAAGCTTCGGCATTTTCATTTTCTTAGGAGGTTTTACCACATCTCTGAAAACGTTCCCCACCCTACGTGAAGGCTTCTTGGGGGTGTTGGTTATTTCTTCTTCTTCGTCGTCTTCGTACATAATTTCTTTGATTTTTGATTAAGTATTGGTTGTGCTCAATCATTATATATTAACCCATACATCTTTTTCAATTCTGGGTTCTTCTCGTCTTGTTTTATTTTACGGAGCAAATCCGTAACTCCTTCTACCTCGGTCAAATAACTCAAGGATTGATACGCCAAAAACTTTACGGCCTGCGCTTCATTTTTTTCCTGAGTAATGGTATTCAAAAAGGCCGCTCCTTTTTTCTGAGTAGTTATATCAGCTCCCAGTAAATAAATCCCAAAAGACTGCAGTAACTGATGCTTAGTTAATTGGAAGGTTTGCCGAATTTTTTTTGCAAACCAATCATACTTTTTGGGAACATTGTTGTCAGCATAATACTGAGCCACTATCGACACCACTTCCAGCGCGTTATAATCTTCAAATTTAACAATTTTTTCTGAGATGTTCGCGGTTTTTTCTTTGACCAATGCATCCAAAGCAGCCCCGACAATCGCGTAAGATTGGGCGTTTAGGCTCGACTCGTACAACGTCTGAAGACTGGCAGCCGCATTATTTTTATTGGTAAAAGCAGCCAAACCCGTGATGGCCGCGGCGCGAACCACTGTTTTAGGGTCATTTTGGGCAATTTTTAGCAAAGTATTGATCATTGCCAGAGTTTGTAAGGCTTCGTAGCTTGCTATCTTTTCAATAGCCCTTTGACGAATCGCCCAGAAGGAATCATTAAGTGCCTTGATAATTGTTTTTTTCAACAATGGAGAAAGCCGTTCGCGATTAAATAACTTATCTATGACCTCCATTCTCGCTTTAAAAGTAGGAGCGTGGGCATACTGGTAAACCAGTTCTTCATCCGTTTTTTTATGGGCAATCAGACCGAGTAGTTGCTGCTCGGCATCAAACACTACCAAATCAGGTTTTTGTGCGATTTTAAAGGCAAAGGTTTGTTGGGCTTGGTCAATCAATATTGGCAGTAGCTTTCGCTGACCATTTGTCCAAACGGCTATTTTGAGTGGCAAACGATATACAAAATCACTTGAGTCATTGACTTGTTCAGTAGTTAAGGTTAATTGGTCGTTGGCAAAACGGTGGTTTACCCGAATGGCTGGATGTCCAGCGTGAAAAAACCATTGGTTAAAAAACCAACGCAAATCTTCTCCCGTAGTTTGCTCAAAAGCCAATCGGAGCTGATCAATTTCTGCCGATTTAAATTTATTTTGAGTCAAGTACACATTCAATGCCCTCCAAAAAGCCTCATCTCCTACATATTTGCGCAACATGTGCAATATACGTCCCCCTTTATTGTAAGAGTGCGCATCAAACATATCTTCTCTATGGGCATAGCGATAGCGAATCATAGGAACTTGCTTATTATCAGCCTCCACCAAATAGCCCCGTAACTCAATCTGGGCCAGGTAATCTGCTTCGTCCACGCCATACTTATGCTCCGCCCAAAGGTACTCGGAGTAATTGGCAAAAGCCTCGTTCAAGGGTAGCTGTCCCCACGATTCACAAGTGACCAAATTTCCAAACCATTGGTGAAACAACTCGTGGGCAATGATGCCATCCCAATGGGCATCCAGCAAGGCCCGATCATCTATTTGTAACCCTTCATTGAATACGGATGCGGTGGTGTTTTCCATAGCACCCGATACAAACTGATGCACGACCACTTGAGCATATTTGTTCCAAGGAAAAGGATAGTTGAGCTTTTGAGAGAAGAAACTGAGCATTTCAGGCGTTCGCCCAAAAATCCCTTTGGCATATTTCAAAAAAGGTCGATCTACATAATAATGAACCGCTTTACCTTTCCATTGATCTTTATAAATGGCAAAATCGCCCACCGCCAGCATAAACAAATAAGGGGCGTGGGGCAAATCCATTCGCCAATAGTCAGTACGGGTGTTATCCGCGTTTTCTCGCGAGTACACTAACTCACCATTAGACAAAGTTTTAAATTTTTTGGCTACTGTAATGTACATTTCCTGAGTACAGCGTTCATTGGGGCTATCTAGAGTTGGAAACCAACAAGAACTGGCTTCGGTTTCTCCCTGGGTCCATATCTGTTGGGGAAGGTTGGGGCTTTTCCCATTGGCGTTGATAAAGTAAAGTCCTTTATCGCTCGTAATGGCATCACTGCCCCCTTGAGGGAGCTCTTCAGGTTTGGCAGTATAGTCAATTTCCAGGGTAAAAGATTCTTGTCGTTGGTACGGTTTGTCCAGGCGAATGACCAGTTTTCGTTGGTTGTAGCGGTATTTCAACGCTTGTTCAAACTCTTCTTCTCCTTTAATAGTGATCAACTTGACCGAATGAATATCAAAACCTTTGGCATCTAGCACCACACTGTCTTGAGCATAAAAATAAGGGCGAAGCAGTAGTGTAGCCTTTCCCAATACGTGTTGTTTTTTCCAATCAAACTTTATTTCTAGCTTGGTGTGGAGCAAATCATGCAAACGACGTTTACTGGCACGAAGTGGTAGCACTGGGGGAGCTTTCACCGTGTCTTTTTTTATTTTGGCCTGTTTGAGAGAATCAGTTGCAATGTTAGACTTTTTAGTAGCTTGTTTCGAGGATTGGCAACTTACCAAAGAACTTGCTAAAATCAAGAGGTAGACCAAGAGGCGTGTTTGAGAGGTCAGCCATAAGTGTGTTTTTATTTGAAAATGCAATGTGTTTTCCGACATTTATGCGCTATTTTGTGATCTAATGCTAGACTACCGCCGGATGTTTATTAGATTTGAATTTATTCAACTCTGGCCATAGTCACCACCCAATAATAATGAATTAAAAATATTATTTGATAGATAAAATGTTAAAGATCACTGTAAATTCACTGCAAGCCAATCAAGCAGAAGGAAAAACCTTTGAAGTAACCCGCGACAAAGACGCTTTAAAACTGAATGGAGAAGATTTTTCCTGGGACATATTGCCCCAACAAGCCAATAGTTTTCACGTCATCCACGAGAACCAGTCTTATCAAGTAGATGTGCTCAAGGCCGATTATCAGACCAAAGATTTTACCCTTCAGATCAATGGCCATCGCTATACAGTGAATGCCGAAGACAAACTTGATTTACTACTCAAGCGCTTGGGAATGGATAACCTGAGCCAAAACAAGGTCAATGACATTAAAGCACCTATGCCTGGGTTGATTTTAAGCATTAATGTAGCTGAGGGTGATGAAGTGAGTAAAGGTGATTCTTTATTGATTTTGGAAGCAATGAAAATGGAAAATGTGCTCAAGTCTCCTGCTGATGGTGTCGTAAAGGCTATCAAGGTAGAACAAGGGCAAAATGTAGAGAAAAACCAGTTGATGATCGTGTTTGAGTAGTTACCCCTTTGTTGGTGACGCTGCGCTTAAACACCTGCAATAGTGAAAATACTTTTTCAGACCTGACATGTTTTTGAAACCTGTCAGGTAGGGGTGTTAAGAATTAGGTGATTTTCGGTAGAACCGGGATTTTCAACTTCTCCATGTTTTTAGAACTCGACTACCACGAATGATGGTATCTAAAGCGGGTGTGTTTGCGAAAAGCAGCGTTGAAAACTTGGAAAAAACACCACGTTCGTTACGCTGCTTTGTGGCAATCTAAGGGGCGAGCAATGGCGTTTCCAGTAGTAAGAATAACACACGAAGCCTGGAAATGCTACCCCAAAAGATTGCCACAGGTTTTTGGATTCAAATAGTAGCATTTAGCCAGGAAATCACCAAAAACCTTCGCAAACACCTGCCCTCTTGAGTGCTGATGAATCCAAAGAAAAATAGTATATTTAAATACAAGTTCCACTGAAATTCAATGAATCCTCAAAAAACCCGCATCCTATCGAATTACAATCCGCTTGGTAATAAAACCTGCCGTGGTATAAGCCCGCAATAAATAAACACCACTTGGCAAATCCTGGAGGTGCAGGTGAAGCTTGGTATCGTTTACCAGCTTTTTTTCTAAAATCAATTGTCCTTGAAGCCCCATTACCTCAATATTTTTGATTAATACCCCACCAGTTTTTATTTGAAAAGTACCTTCATTTGGGTTTGGCCGAATCTCTATTTGGTTTTTAGTAGCTAAAGCAGGAGGGAGGCTACTAACACCATTCAACAACTGCTGGATGGCTTCGACTTGGGTTTGGATATCCTCAAGGTTATCGCCCGCTACAAAAGCAAAAGTGATGGTAGTAGAAGCATTAGGTGCCAATGTAAATGGTCCTGCACCTACGACTTGGCTTACATCAGTGGCTCCAGAAATCGGAGCGACATTATTGCTGGTTCCCGAAGACAGCGTTTTAAACTTTTCGTCATTGCTAAACCCATCTGAGAGTAAGTTTTCGTTTCCCGCTACATTTTCATTGACCAATGCGTAATAAGCTGGATCAACATTAGAAGATATCAAGGCGATTCCCCCAAAGTTAGAAGCTTCATTTTCTACGCTATAGATGTATCCTAATTTGAAAGCCTCGTCCCAACGAGCTTGATTCAGGTTACTACCTCCCGAAGCAGGATTTACATCCCAATCGGCAAACCATCCTGCATATAAGTTTTCGTGAGTTTCGTTGCTGGTGTTGGTAATGGTATGCTCCAATATCAGAAACTTGTCATTGGGTGGTTTATTCCATATATAATAGCGGGTTTTGATCTCCAGACCAAGTTTGCTACTACCCGCGTTGGCATCCGTAACTACACCCTCATATTCAAAATCAGCCAATTTGGGAGTTGTAACCGCAGTAATAGGTTGGGTAGGCGTGAAGTGATCGTGAAAAAATGGCGTAGCATCCGATTGAACCGCATCTACCAAACGAGCGGCACTTTTGCCAATCATCAAGCCCGAAGAAAACAACAAGCGATTATTTTTATACACCAATCCCTCTCCTTGTAAATAATTAAGGTTTTCATCATTTCCCACCCGTCCATAATCGCTGAGCGTTACTTTTAACTGGTTTTTCTCAATGGTCAAGTAATCATTAGAGCGTAGCTTTACCGTGACGTATTCGGTTGCTTCATAAGCACCCGAACGGTAAGTAAAGGCTAGAGTAGTAATCCAATGGCGGGGAGCATCGGCTTTGAACTTTAATTGTAAAGGAGCACTATTGTTATTGTAACTACCCAGAGAATCAAGATTGGTCGCGGTTGTTACACTATCTTCGGTGACTTCAAAAAAAGTGTTTTCGCCTGATACTTTAATAGTGACAGGAGCAGTAGTATTGGCTAACAAATTGGTAAAAGTAGAAGAAATTTTAAGCACACCTGATTCCTCCACCAAAGAGAGCTGTTCAGTCATTCGGATGGCAGGTGGAGTGCTTTCGGTCAAGGCGCGTAAAATATTAACGCGTCCTTTGCCTAGGTTATCCCCAAAACCAGGATTCAAACTCTGGATATCGTCACTGGTGGCTTTTAAAATCTCGGCAATCTGGAGTCCAGTAGCTTTGGGGTATTGCGATTTTACCAGAGCGGCAGCACCTGCTACAATGGCTGAAGCCATTGATGTTCCCTGACGTACATTGTATAATCCATTGGCAACCGTACTCATAATACTTTCACCGGGCGCACTGATATCGGTGTTTTTTCCATAGTTGCTAAATCCTGACTTAGCATCTTGATTAGTCACACTGGCCACACTCATCACAAACTGATACGCCGAAGGATCTTGATAAAGTGTTCCATTATTTGAATTACCTGCTGAGGTGATGACCAAAGCCCCTTTACTGGTGGCATAAGTAATGGCTTCTTGCTCTACTTTAGAGTGCAAGTCAGAAACCCCACCCCAAGAAGCATTGATAATATGTGCACCTTGGTCGGCAGCATATACGATGGCTTCGTACCCTCTGGCTACTTTGTTGATCCCCGAGTCATCCCCAATTTTGAGAATCAACAATTTACAATTAGGCGCAATGCCCGCAATGCCTACGTTATTATCCAATGAAGCCCCAATAATGCCGGTTACGTGGGTGCCATGTTCTTGACCATTTGCCCCAATATCCGGATTATTATCTGCTACTGGATTATCCAGCGTAGCCCCTATAAAATCCCAACCCAATACATTGTCTACATAACCATCATTGTCATCATCAATCCCATTTTCGTCAATTTCATCGGTGTTTTTATAAATATTATTGACCAAATCAGGATGGTCCATATCTAAACCAGTGTCGGTGATGGCAATGATTACTTCTGAAGAACCCTTGGTAACATCCCAGGCTAAATCGGCTTTGATTTTTTTGAGGTAACTTTCCTGATTCGAATACAAGGGGTCATTGGGGGTAAGCATTTGAGTCGTGTGCAAAAAACTCGGTTCTACATACTCAATCAGTTCCGAGTCGTTGATCTTTTGCATCGCTTCTATCACTGATATATCAGCCTTGAAATCGATGCGGTACAGTAATGAAAGGTCCGGGGCTTTGGGCAGACCTGCGTGGGTAGTACGAAGGGTTTGAACTACAGGCTTATAATTAGGAAAGATGGGGACTATGTTTCCTTGAATATGACTGAGTTTGTCTTGAAAAGAAGTACCAAAGATAGATTGTTTTCTCACCGAAAAATCGGCCTTAGGCTTTAGTTTTAAAAGTAATGTATGCGCTTCATAATTTTTCCCCGCCACCAGCTTTTTCCAATCTTGAGTTTGTGCCTGACCAGGGATTATATAAGCAATACAAAGTGTAATAAATAATAGGGAGGGTTTCAATAAATTCATAATAAGGGCGTGTGATTTTTCGCTAAAATAACCATTACTAAACAAAGATAGGGTAGAAACTCTACCCTATCGATATTTTATGACGACACAATCATTGATGATGGCTTAGTCTTTCTTAATAACAATTCTTTTAGTCAATTGGTATTTGCCCAAGTGTACATTCACAAAGTATACGCCTGGTGCTAACTGATTAGGAGCAATTTGACCTGAAAATTGCTTGCCTACATTGTCAAAGGTTGTACTGTATACTTTCTGGCCATTGAGATTGGTGATGCTCACAGGCAAAGTACCCACTTGTTTTTTGAAGGTAGCCTGAATGTTGAATTGCCCATTACTAGGGTTAGGAAACATTTTGATATTGGTATTGTTTACTTCAATAAACTCCTCGATACCTACTACTCCATCCTGAATATTGAGGTTGTCTATGGCAACTCCCCAGCCATTAGCAGCCTGATCAGCAAAAAGCCTAAAACGAAGTACTACTGTTGTCCCAGAGTTGAAAATATCTCGTAAGTTATAAAATCTGGGTTTAAACAAACTTGGAGTACCTGTACCAGTAGAAACATTGCCAGACAACGTACTATTGTATAAAGTGTTCCAATCTGTGTCGTCAGTAGCATCATAGCCATTTCCTAAACGAACCCAAGTTTTGCCATCATCGGTAGAACCCTCTGCAACAAAATAGTCGTAGAAGTCGGCGCTTCCAAATAACGATCCTGGCTCTCCTGGTTCTACCAATACAATCTCATCAAAACGCATCCAGGCATCGTCTCTATTGGCAGCCACCACAATGGGTATTCTTAACTGATACGTATAGTTACTTTCATCGCCAGTGCCGCTCCCGTCGAGGTAAGGATGGTCAGAATGAATTGCCCCATCGTTAAATCCAGACTCTAAGCGAATAGAGAAATTATTACCTACAAAATCATCCGATGCAGTAGTCACATCATTGAAATCTGTTTGATATTTAGCCTGAGCCGCTTTTGACCCTTTAATATCTATTTTGTAAGTGCCTGTGGCCGGTAAAATCGTTGTATTTTTAGCGTTAGAATTATCCTTGGCCACAATTCTATAAGTAATAGAGTCGCCATTGTTCAACTGTCCAGCAGTAAATCTCATCACTCCAGTATAGCGATTCACGTCAAATCCAGTACCCACAATCATATCAATAGGAGTTTGGGCAACACCATTAATAGAATACTCAACCTGTATAGAAGATAACCCAAAAATATCGGTAGATTCGGCCGAAAAAGCTGCCGTATCCGCCGAAGAAATCAAATCTGTAATGGGGGCATGGGTAAGAGTAGGAGCCACGTTATCTACGCCTACAAAAAAGAAGAAAAATACCTTAAAGTCAGTAGCTTGTGAAGGCGACTGTATCACTCGTCCGGCATCGTCGATCACTTCTGCATAGTAGGCTACAGTAGAGCCATCAGTTACACTCGGAATCGTTACCGAAAACTCATTCGCAGTACCAGTACCAGTAGGGGTAAGTTCTATTTTGGTTTTCATACTATCCAATGAATAGTAAAATTTTACTGCTGAAGCCTGATAAGTTGTATCGCTGTTAATCGCAAATTTTACGGGATAGTTGGCTGCTGGAGTCTCCGTACTTTTTATAGTATCTAATACGGTTAGGCGGGTGGTACGCCATCCCATATCGTTGAGCATGGCTGTGGCTACTGGACCTGGATCATGAACTGCTTCGCCAGGACCTGCCGAAGGAGTCATCAAACCATTGGGAGTGTTGTCATAAATATTGTCTAAGTGGGCAATACTAGAACCTGGTTCGAAAGTACCAGGCGCGTGTAATTTACTACCTACAGTACTACTAGCCGCAGTATTGGTAGTAGGACCATTGAAAAATAAATTGCTATTGGTTACCGCAGTTCCAAGTTGGGTTGAGCCATTGGTATATACCGTAGTATCTCGCAAGAAATTACCACTACCATCTACCATACGATAATTATAAATATCAGGAAAGCCACCAGAACCATAAGTATATGTTCCTTGATTTTCATCGTAGTTGCGCAACGCTACAAAGCCCAGCCCATGACCCAATTCATGCAGCACAATAGATACCAGGTCAAACTCATCACTCGGTGGATTGCCATCTGTTCCAAAATACCAGTTAATAGAACTGCTAAAGTTGGCAGAAATATCAGGACTGTTTCCATTCAGGCTTTCGCCAGCAATTCTTTCGGCCAAGGCTATAGGATACCATACATTTCTGAGAGGGGCATTTTTAAAGTTGGCGCGGTAGGTAGTTGCCCCAGCCGACCCCAACACCCCAGGATCGAGGGTACGCCAGTTGGCGACTACTCTAATGGTGTCAGGGGAGGCTAATACAGTCTCCCAAATTTCTACAGCAAACTGAAAAGCAGCTTGAGCCTGAGGCGTAAAACCATTGTAGGTAACTTTGATATTACTCTTTTTGGCCTGAGTTCTACTACCATAACGCTTTAAAAATTCGGCAGGAGGGGGGATGTGGTGGTGTTTTCCGTCAGCTTTGCCAAATGGACAAACTACTTCCTTTCCTTTTCTCACGAGGGGTTTTAAATCTGATACATTAGTTGCTTGTGCCTGAACAAAATGAGTATTAAGAGTTACAAATAGAACGCATAAAAAACAATACGTAAACAAGTATTTCATAATTTATATTTTGGAATGCTATAATTGATAAGTAATAAATTGGGGCTTTTTTAGAAAAAAGCAATTTTTTGCAAATATATTAATTTTGAAGGAGATGGTATTTAACTTGATGTTGAAAGGATGTTTTTACCCTATGACCAATTCAACTATTTAATTATATTTGCACGATGTTCTCAAAAATGTATCATCGTAGTTTAACACTTAGGAATTTATTTAAATGATACATCCAGAGTTCCATCCAACAATTTGTTGAAGGATCTCAGTTCCATAAACAGAGAAAAATTTTTTATTCGGATGAAATACAAACGCATTCTTTTAAAGTTAAGCGGTGAGGCACTTGCTGGCGACAAACAAAGTGGTATTGATGCCAAAAGGCTGGAACAATACGCCCAGGAAATTGAAAAAGTAGTGGCAGAGGGGATCGAGGTAGCCATTGTCATTGGTGGAGGAAATATTTTCCGGGGAGTAGAAACCGTAGGAACTGGCATAGATCGAGTACAGGGCGACTACATGGGTATGTTGGCAACTGTGATCAATGGTATGGCCCTACAAAGTTCTTTAGAGAGCCATGGCTTGTTTACCCGATTGATGTCAGGAATTAAAATGGAGCAAGTATGTGAGCCATTTATTAAACGCAGAGCCGTAAGACACCTTGAGAAAAAACGGATCGTGATTTTTGGGGCAGGTATCGGTAGTCCTTACTTTACAACTGACTCTGCGGCGAGTTTAAGAGCCATTGAAATTGAAGCCGATGTAGTGCTTAAAGGAACCAAAGTAGATGGGGTATATACCGCTGACCCTGAAACTGATTTGAATGCGAAGCGCTTCTCGAACATTTCTTTTGAAGAAGTATATAGCAAGGGACTAAATGTGATGGATATGACGGCATTTACCCTTTGTAAAGAAAACAACCTACCCATTATTGTTTTTGATATGAATACCCCAGGCAACCTACTGAAGGTGGTCAAGGGCGAAGAAGTTGGGACACTTATTACCGTAGACTAAAAAAGCGAAAACTGGCTTCCTCAGATGCCAGTTTTTGTTTTATAGATCAGTATACCAATCATGCAGAAATATATCTGCGTTGTTTCTCAAACAAAAAATACCTTGTAAAATGGAAGAAGAAATACAAATGTATTTGGCGGAAGCCGAAGAACTGATGGAAAAAGCAGTGAAGCACACCAATAATGAGTTGAACAAGATTCGCGCTGGTAAAGCATCAGCCAATATGTTAGACTCTATCCAGGTGGAGTACTATGGCGCGCCTACTCCTTTGAACCAAGTTGCTTCGGTAACCACTCCTGATGCCCGGACTTTGATGATACGTCCTTTCGAGAAGTCGGTGATTCAAAATATTGAGAAGTCGATTCGCGATAGTGATTTGGATCTTAACCCTCAGAACGATGGCGAGAATATCAGAATTAACATCCCTGCGCTTACCGAAGAGCGAAGAAAGCAATTGGTAAAGCAAGTAAAGCAGGAAATCGAGAAAGGAAAAGTGAGTATTCGCAATGCGCGAAAAGATATCAATGGTGGGTTGAAGGATCTACAAAAAGATGGTGCTTCCGAAGATGATGTGAAGAGAGCAGAAGAAAAAGTACAAAAGCTTACCGATAGTTTTGTAGCCAAGGTAGACGAATTGTATCAGAAAAAAGAAGCTGAGTTGATGACTGTATAGTTGACAACTTGGAATAGAGATAACATTCTCGCATTAGATAGCACTACAAATAAAAAATCCGATAAGTTTTGAGACCTATCGGATTTTTTATTGATGTATTTTTCTTATTTCTATTCGTCATCTTCACTGGTCTCTTTGCGTCTTTTCTTGTCTACTTTACGAGGCTTTGGCATCAACCATTTGGCTTCACGCGAATTGTATTGCAATTTATTAGAGCGATTGTTACGATAGGCCGGAGGGTTGGCGTTGCGTTTACTAAAACCACGACGCAAACGACGTTGGTTGTAGTTGGCTAAGCGACGGTGACCACGCGAACGTGGCGCACGATAAGAACCTACTGAGGCACTACGTGGGGCTCTTGGGCCCGAACGACGTCTCAAACGGTAGGTAGTTTTTCCCATAAAAGACGAAATACGACGTGCTTTTTGAGCACGATTGGCTTTTACGTTAACATAACGAAAACGGCCACGAAAATTAGAGGAACGCCCTCTTCGTGAAGATTTGGCAGCGCGATAACTTGATACGCTTCCAGAAAAGCTCTTTTTGCGAAGGTTCCCTTTTTTGGAAGACTTACGATAACGGTAGTTACCAGTAAATTGACTTACCTTAGAAGGGCCTCTTTGCTTGCCTCGGGCTCGTAGACGGTGAGTGGCCAAACGGCCTTTACGTCCTCTGCGGTTCTTGTCTACCCTTACATTACCGGTGTAACGCGTAATTTTTGATTGGGTAGATTTTCTACGTTTCCGAAACGACTCAGAACGATTAGGGTTTTTAAGCGTCCGATTATCTTCCTGAGCCTGGGTCTCAAAGTATCCGCCTATACTAATGCAAAATACTAAGATGAGTTGGATAAATCGTTTAAACAGTTCTTCTTTGACAGACATCGTTAATTTGGGGTTAGCAACCTTTGTTTAGACGTTTACATTTTTGCTTGAATAGTTTTTGGCTAAACAAAAGCGTAGCAGTGTATATAATTTAAACTTAATAGCCGCGAAGGCCTCGACTAGTGCGAGATTCTTTCTTAAACCCGCGGTGGGTCTTGGTCTTGTTCTTTTTTCTTTTTCTTCGCTTAAGTCTGGTCGTTTTTTTAACCAATCCTGTTTTTTTATCTCGTTTTACTCGAATATAAGCTTGTTGTTTATCGAGTATTTTAAGACTTTGTTTGCGAAGTTCGGCTGGAGTTTTACCACCACTTTCAAAAACCCTGATTGTACCTCCAGTGCTTCTTTCGTACGCTGGACATTGCGCTCTTTGTGAACACGAGAAGGATAAAATGCCTAATAATGTAATAAAAAAATAAGTCCGTAGTAATTTTCGTGCTAACATGACGGGAATGTGTTGGTAAATGATTGAGTCTTTCCAAAAAAACGACTTTACTAACCATTTACGTATAAAAACTTTGTCAAGTTAGTCATTTTCAAGGATTTTTAAAAATTTAACAAGGTGGTCATCTTTTCTTTGATACGTTCCTTGGGTAGATAAATTTGCTCCAAAGTAGCAGAAAACGGTACTGGAGTATCCAAACTTCCTTCCCTCATAACGGGGGCATCCAGGTATTGGAAGCAATGCTCAGCAATCCAGGCTGCGATTTCGGCTCCTATACCACCTGTAATATTATCCTCATGTGCTACAATTACTTTGCCTGTCTTTTTCACGGTAGCTTCTACAGCCTCTTTATCCCAAGGGAGAAGGGTCCTCAAATCTAAAATCTCAACCGTTTCCGGGTTATCAGGGAACATTTCTGCTACAATTTGTCGGGCCCAATGTACCCCCATACCATAAGTAATAAATGAGATATCCTCTCCTTCTTGTACTACGCGAGCTTTGCCAATGGGGAGTGTATAATAATCATCAGGAATATCTTCAGTAATAGAACGATACAAGGCCTTGTGTTCAAAATACATGATTGGGTTTGGTTCTTCAATTGCCGCAGTGAGCAATCCTTTGGCATCATAGGGACTAGAGGGATATACAATCTTGAGGCCAGGAGTATGGAAAAACCAGGCTTCGTTGGATTGAGAATGGAATGGTCCTGCACCTACTCCCGCACCAGTAGGCATACGTACTACCACATCGGCGTTTTGCCCCCAGCGATAATGAATCTTGGCCAGGTTATTTACAATTTGGTTAAACCCACAGGTTACAAAATCAGCAAATTGCATTTCTACAATGGCCTTGTATTTTTTAACCGAGAGCCCCAAACCAACTCCTACAATGGCCGACTCACACAAGGGGGTGTTTCTTACCCTTGCTTTTCCAAAAAGGTCTACAAAACCCTCGGTAATTTTGAAAACGCCACCATATTCAGCGACATCTTGTCCCATCACCACCGATTTAGGATACTTTTCCATGGCTTGCTTTAAGCCATCCGAAATAGCATCTACAAAGCGTCGACTGCTACGTACCGTAGATTGAGGAGGGGTAGGTCTGAAATCGTAAGGTGCGTACAAATCGGTTTCTTCTTGATTCACGGATGCTTCAGGAAGTGGCTCATTGTAAGCAACATCTAGCCCTTGATCTATTTCTTGCTTGATAGCAGCTCTGATATCTTCAATGACGTGGTCATTTAAAACTCCCTGACGCTTGAGGTAGGTTTCATAATTGGCTACTGGATCTTTTTTGCCCCAAGCCTCAAATAAATGTTTCGGTACGTATTTGGTACCAGAGGCTTCTTCGTGTCCACGCATACGGAACGTAAGTGCTTCTATAAGAATTGGGCGAGGGTTTTGACGCAAGTCGTTGGCGTAGTGTCTGATGGTGTTGTATACCTCCAACAAGTTGTTTCCATCTATCTGTACTGCTTCCATACCATAGCCAATACCTTTGTCTTTGAGCCAGGCACATTTGTATTGTTCGTTGACAGGAGTAGACAAACCATACCCGTTGTTCTCAATCATAAAGATCACAGGTAGGTTCCACACCGCTGCCACATTCAAGGCTTCGTGAAACTCTCCTTCACTGGTACCTCCATCGCCGCTGTAAGCAATGGTCACTTTTTTATCATGATTAAGCAAATTGGCAAGAGCAATACCGCTCCCTACTGATAGTTGAGGACCCAGGTGAGAAATCATCCCCACAATATGATGTTCGTTTGACCCAAAATGAAAAGAACGATCTCTCCCTTTAGTAAAGCCTAAGTTTTTGCCTTGAAACTGAGAAAACAAGCGCTCTAAAGGAATACCACGGCTGGTAAATACGCCTAAGTTACGGTGTAGTGGCAAGATGTAATCATCGGGCTCGATGGCCAGTGTGCTACCTACTGCAATGGCTTCTTGACCAATACCTGAAAACCATTTGCTGATGCGTCCTTGACGGAGTAAAACCAGCATTTTTTCCTCAATCATGCGAGGCTTTAAGATATATTTATAGAGCTCTAATAATAAATCGTCTTTATAATTTTTTCGGTCAAACTTCATTTTCTGATAATTTTTTTAGAGATGTGTGTTTGTGTTTAGAGTATGTTTAAATTTTGTCTTCGGAGTTAAAAATCACTTTTTTAGCTTAGATTATAACTTAGCCGAAGGCGATCTCTGTTTCACCTTTAAAAATCAATGAGAAAACTAATTTTTAAACGTACTCTTAAAAGCGATCATAATGGTGTAAAAACCTGGCACAAAATAGATTATAAAAAATACGATAAACAAACTTTTATTGGGAGTTTTGGGCTCAATCTGTAGAGATCACACTTACCATAAAAAATCCTCAGTTTTGGGGTTGGGGGTTAGTTTCTAAGTTTAAGTAAACTTAGATTGATTATATATAACCTTGAAGAAAAACTACTACACTATGGTCTAAAACCCGTTTTAGCAGTGTTTATCCAGTATTCTTCGCAAATAATTGTATTTACCTGAATTTAGACTGATTACAGATATGAGCAGGGTATGGTTTGTTTCAAACCTATTGAATAACTTTAAGTTATAATTTAGTGCAAAAGCAATTAGCACATTTAATAAATTGTATTTTTTATTGACACTAAACCTCAGACAACGATGAAAGATTTAGTAAGACTTAAAACCTCGTTAACCGAGGAAATGGAGCAGATTTTAAACGACCAAATAAAAATAGAAGGTAATTCATCCGCAAAATACCTTGCCATGGCTTCTTGGTGTGCGGAAAAAGGATTCGAAAATGCTACTGCTTTTTTTATGGCTCAAGCCGATGAAGAGCGTGGTCACATGTTGAAAATTTTCAACTATGTGGTGGAACGCGGAGGAAAGGCAATGTCTCCTGAAGTAACCAATGTACGTCATGAGTATGACTCATTGCGTGAACTGTGTGAAACAGCCCTTGAGCAAGAAATTAGTGTGAGCAATTCTATTAATCGTATCGTAGAAGCAGCTCGTAAAACCAATGATTATGCGACTGATAACTTTATGCAATGGTTTGTAAGTGAGCAAATCGAGGAGGAAGCAATTGCTCGTCGCATTGTAGAGTTGTTTGATATTATTGGAGAAGATGGCGTTGGTTTATTCACCATCGATAAGCAAATCGGCAAAGTACGTGGCGCTTACGAAGGTGGTGCTGAATAAACAAATACATCATCAACGAAATAACAGCCAAGCTCCTGACAACTCAGGAGCTTTGTTGCTTAAGTGGAGCTAATCACTGTTTTTCTTCTTTTTGGGTGGTTTTATTGCTTTTTTGAAAAGCTTTTCAACTTTGGCTCCGTCAGCTTGGGCGTACCATTTGTTTTTGGGCATCAGTCCTACAACGGGTGCCTGTTTGCAGTTTCCGGTACATTGTAAACGCATGACCTGTAAATCGTCTTTTGCTCCTTCCTTTCTGATCATTCCTCTCAGGTTTTTATAGTGTGAATACCCACCTTTACTCCCACATTTTTTTCCAGTACACACCAAAAAAGTTTTCTTGGGTAATTTCATCTTCTTGCTCATGTTATCTTGAGTTTTGTGAATAACTTAGAGTATGTTTAAACAGATTGCTTGGCGCGATCATCGGCAGAAGGACCAAACAACCCAGGCACATAGGCATCTACCATTCGAAAAAATACTGTCAATTGTCCACGATGATGTACAATGTGTTTGACTTCATTTTTAAGCAGGTTTTTTCGGGTAGTTTCCATAAATACTTTTCCTCCTGCAGTCGCTTTCCAAACCACTTGTAGTTCTTCGTCCGTAGTTTTCTTTAATTGACTAATAGCTTGTTCTAAACTTTGTTCAAAAAAAGCTACAATATCTGCTGTGCTTTCGGCTTGGGGAGCTTTTAGGTTTACTGTCGAAAAATCAATCTCAGTAGTGGTTAAGCCAGTATGAATCCAGCGATTGAGGTTACCAATATGCATTCCTAAACGAGCAAAAGTCATTGATTTTTCGTGGGGCTGCCATTCTAATTGTTCATTAGGAATAGCCTTAAGGAGCTTACGGGTACGAGCCGCTTCGTGCTCAAATTCAACAATGTATGCTTCAATAAAACTCATAAGTAAGTCGTGATTTATCTGTAAAAGTCAATTTATCCGTTTAGAGGTATAAAGATACCATGTATGACATCAAATTTTTGGATTGTTAGTATATGAAAAAGATCAATATCTGCTTTTTGTTCATCATTGTATGCCTTTTATCTGCTGCACCTTTGCCCCAGATACGAGCACAAACCACTCACACCATCAAATCCGAGGATGTGAGTTTTGGAGAGTTTCGAGTATTGCTATCCAATGACCGGGAAACGAATTACAGTGTGGGGCAACAGTTTTTGATAGATCAAGTGGTAAGAGTACGATCTAGTAGATATATAGCCTTGATTCATCACAGTGGAGGTATTATCGAAATTAACAAAGGAGGATATTACAAAATACAAGATTTAAGAGATCAGTTATTGGCTTATCAAGCACAAGCACAAAAAAAGCAGGTAACGTTACAGATCAACAATAAGAAAAAATTATCTTACATAGAGGCTATGTACCCTACTGGACTTCCCGTATTTCGCTGTAAGTTTCATCACCTGAGGTTTTTGATGCCTCATAAATCCAATACTTTTAATCCTAAAATAAATGTAGTTTGGAAGCAGACCACTTCGGGTAAACCAGGACAATATAAGCTTACTTTGATGAATTTTTTTGAAGAAATTCTGGATGAGTATTATACAAAAAAGACGAGTCATATGATTGACTTAAGTGCTTATCCAGGATATAAAGAAAATACCTCTTTTTTGCTCAAAATTGAACAAGGCCCCAAAGATGCTGAAAGCGTAGCCTTGATATGCCCACCTGAAAATATGACCAAGCAAACCTTGAAACAGTTTTATAAACTGAACAAACAACAAAACAAAGGAATGACCCAGCAGTTATTAGAGATATTCTATTTGAAAAAAAATGGCTTACTATTTCTGGCTCGGGGTGCTTTTCAGCGATTGATCAGCCAATACTCGGCGCATAAAATGCTCCATAGGGGATTTGTCCAGTTTGAAATTGAAGCTGGTTTTAGAGAAAGTTTCTATCATCTTAGGGCATTGAAAATAGATGAAAAGTCAATATTTGACCATAAGTAAAGCAAAAGTTCTGCTTAGAATTTGGTGAAGAAGCGAGAAGCATGACGAATGTTTTTGAAAAGAATCTATCAATTGAGTATTTTAGGGTTGTAATTACCACATAACCATTGACTCATCATTACCCTATGGATAACAGCAATATACAAGCCTATTTTCAGAAAATTCTAGAGGTCAAAAACCAACGTAAAGGCCTCAATGAAGCAGAACTCAAAGAAATCGCTCTTGAATTGGGGATGTCGGAGGCTGAATGGAAAGAAGTAAAACAAGTAGGAAAAGGACATATAGATCGAGGGTATAATTTTTTGGAGCACCAAAACCGTGAAGATGCCCTCAAGGAATTTCAGCAAGCCTTGATAGTTTTTCCAGATAAAGCACGGGCTTTGTACGGAGTGGCTCATGTACACGAGTTGCGGTTTTTGGAGAAGCGTCAAGCTGCCGAGAAGGCTGAAGCCTTGAAATTTGCCCATCAGGCGTTACAATCTGCCCCAGCTCATAGCGATGCGGCTCGTTTGATTAGTGAATTGAAAGATATGAAGCCGATAACCGCTTGGCAACGCCTGCGTAAACCAGTTTTTTCGTTGGTATTTATTGCATTGTTGGTAGTGGTAGGATATCAGTTCAAAAGCCAGCTCTCCTCAGAAATCAAACATATTAAGGAAATGTTTCAGGCCCGAGAAGGAGCTAAGTTTGTATTACAAGAAGTGTTTTTTGAATCGGGCAGCACCGAATTACACGATCAAAAGTCAGAAAAGGAATTGAGACGATTAGTGGTCTTTTTGAAAAAACACCCCAAGGTAAAAGGTGAAGTGGCCGGGCATACTGATAATACCGGAGCTGCTGCCGCCAATTTGCAAATTTCTACCCAGCGAGCCTTGGCGGTATATCGCTACTTAATCAAGCAGGGAGCAAACCCTGAACAGTTATCTTATCGGGGGTATGGATCGGCACAACCTAAGTTTCCTAATAATAACCCCGTGAATCGTCGTAAAAATCGTAGAATAGAATTTAAAATATTGAAAGTGAAATAATCCAATAAATGATTTGTGGATTGACATCAATAAGAGTATTCAAACGAAATAGACTGATAATGTGAAAAAACTGATCCGTGATGTTCTAAATCACGTTATATTTGGCAAAATAATCTTTGAAAAACGAAATATTGGTAAATCAGCTTTAACAAAATAATACCTATGAATTGGAGAACACTATTATTTTTACCTGCAATCATTATAACTTTTTTATCAAATACCTTCGCTCAAACCGGCGCCTTGTATGTGCAACACTATGGTACTCCCATCACCCATTTGACCAATCAAAATCGAGCTTTTGCCACCACTGATCAAGGGACAATGATGGTGGCCAATGCGCAGGGTGCTTTACATTACAATGGAGAACACTGGCAGTTGTTAGATACCAAGGCAACTTTGTACGCTTTGCTTTCAGATAACAATCGGGTGTATACCGGAGGCCGGTCTAGTTTTGGGTATTTGGAACGACAAAACACTGGACAGTACAAGTATTTTAACTTGACGAATAGTGACAAAAAAATACCTGCGATCAAGGGTAATTTCTGGCTCATTGGGAATAACCAACAACACGTTTATTTCTTAAGTGAGCAATTACTCATACAGTTTGATAAGAAACAGGGGAAAGTATCACGATTTTGGGCAGCCAAGAAGGGACAATCTTATACAGGACTGGTTGTCTGGCAAAAAAACGTGTTTGTAAACATTGCAGGCCTTGGCTTGCATCAACTGATCAATGACACCTTCAAATTATCTCCTCAGGGGCAATTATTCAAAAACCTTCAATTGACCTCGGTATTTGCTTCTAAAACGCAGCCTTTCTTTACCACTAACAATAACTTGCTCTATCGCCTTGATGGAACTACCTGGCAGAAAGTAGCCATCAAAGACCAGGAATATTTGAATAAGCATACGCTCACTACGGGGAGCATTTCTAGCGAAGGATACATCGCGTTGGGAACGCTGGATGGGGGAGTGGTGCTACTAGATGCGGATAATCAAACCAAAACGCTGCATATTATCAATAACCAAACAGGACTACCAGATGATGAAATACTATCGGCTGGATATGACAAACAAACTGGATTGTGGATTGCTCATCCTTTGGGTATTTCGAGGGCTACCTTGAACCTGCCTATCCGAAGTTATCAGCACTATCCAGGTTTGGTAGGGAATCTTACCGCAGTTACTCGCTGGCGAGGGCAATTGTATGTGGCGACTACTGAAGGGGTTTTCTACTTGCAAAAAACCAAAAACTATCAGGATTTGGTAAAATATGTGACAACTGAACAAGAGAACACAACCAAAGAAGAGCCTACTGTAACAAAAATTATCAAAGAGAAAGGTGGAGGAACCTTGGTGGGTAATTTCCTTAACAAGACGTTTGGCAAGAAAAAAGAGCAAGTGGTGATTATCCAAAAACCAAAAGTGACCCGAAAGAAGGATGTAGTGACTAAAAAAACGACCGAACGCCTGCTTCAGCAACAAATATATGCCTTGAAGTCATTCCCATATTTTTTTCAAAAAGTGAATGGATTTGATGGCAAAGTAAACCGATTGTTAGCCTTGCCTAACCAACTCTTGATAGGAAGTAGCAAAGGGTTGTATCAATATCAAAATAATGTCATGACTGAAGTACTGCCCAATGTATATGTAAACCAGCTGAAATTGAATGATAATATGCTGAATGTGGCAACCAATAGCGGGTTGAAACGGGTACAAAAGAATGGAAACAATTGGAAAGTTTTGGCGAATTTTGATCAGGTAAAAACGCCGATTTATTCCTTGACGCAAATCGGTCAGCAAATTTGGCTGGGCGGTGAAAATCAAGTAATAAAAGTGACTTTAAATGCCCAAGGTGGCTATGCAGGAATGCAACGCTACGCATTGCCACAATATTACCTTGAGAAGGTGCAATTGACCACCATTAAGCAAAAGCCTGTGTTATTCTTATCAGACGGCATTTATCGTTTAAACAATAAGGGGAGCCAGTTTGCAAAAGACACAACCACCAAGGCGGCCCGTTTGCCTTACCAAACGATTCAGGGACAGGGAAATGAAATATGGACGGATATTCAACGAGGATGGGTAAATATGCAACAAAAGGCTACATCAACCTATCTCTCGTTATTTGGCAAGATTGATTATCTTTATCAAGATAAAAAAGCAAATCAACTGTGGGTAGTGCATCAAAACTTTTTGCATAGCATTCCAGATACAATCAATACTCGCAAAGCCACACCTTTACAAGTATTAGTACATAGTGTTACCAATCTTAAAAATAAAGAGCTGTCCTTAGATAGAATTCGCATCAAACAAGGAAGCAAGGCATATGGATTGAAGATAAAACTAAGTTTGCCTTATTACTTAGATGAAAATTCGGTAGAGTATCAGTATCGTATCAAGGGTTTGACCCGAGGCTGGACTCCCTGGCAAAAATCTCCTGAACTTTTATTGAACTTGCTACCTCGAGGCAAACACGTCTTAGAAATAAAAGCCCGTAACAGCCTGGGGCAGGAGAGTGAAATCAAGTCATTGAAAATTAGAGTGATTCCTCCATTCTGGAAAACCTGGTGGTTCTTTTTGATAGAAATTTCAGTATTGATTGCATTATTGTTGGCTGCGGCCTTGTCCAGTCGTTTTTCTAAGTTTGAACGCTATTCCTATATTTTAACGTTTGTAACAATCATTACCGTTTTTGAGTTTGTGGTACTGTCATTAGAACCTTCGGTAGATGATTTTTCGGGAGGGGTGCCGGTCTTGAAACTTGCCATGAATATCGTGTTAGCGATTTCATTGAATCCAATTGAACGTCGTTTGGCGGCTTGGTTGAGCAAGAATAAGTATAAAATGCACGCTTAGATAATATTTAAAGAGACCAAAATAAAAAATGTGCCGAATAGTGATACTCGGCACATTGATAATACTTCTTCAAAATACTGTCTTATTGAATCGTTTCCAAAATGGCATAACTCAAATGCTCGGTAGCCTGCACAAAAGCATACGTTTCATGTATTTTGGCACCTACCTTCTTTTTCTCCATTTCGGCAGTGAAAGCCAAATCTAAATCTTTACATCCCAAGGCTTTGGCTCTTACCACTGCTTGATACAAGATTTGCTTGTAAGTGTTATGTTCTCGTACAAACTCATAATTGAGCCCCACCAATAAGGCATTGTACATCGAGCCATTTTTATGGCTAAACAATACAGCTACTGGGTCTTCATTACCTTTGAGGTACAAGCGAATAATGTCGTAATTAGGGTCATTGTACATCATTTCAAATAGCTTGTAAGGCAATTCAAACACGTTCATTTCATATGATTTGTCAAACACATTTTTGTATAACTCAAAGCAAGTACGCTTTTCAAGTTCAGTGGCAGGTTTTTCATAACTTACTTCAAACCTATCGGCATACTTTAGAATTTCTTTGCGCAAACTGTAACGATACTTACTTGTCAGTGTTTTTTGATAAGCCTCGTCATCCTGCCAAGTCATATTTTCTACCACACAATTGTTAGGGAGTTTATAATCTACCAATCCCAGCTCGAGCATTGTAGTGCGCAAAGCATCTTTGGTATCCGCGTCAAACTCTCTCAACATCAGCTTGGTCGCATTTTCCTGCTCAGCTATTTTTTGCATTTGCTGAATGAGCTTTTCGAGGCCTTGTTGCCACTGAGGGTGCGCTTGGTTCAGGTAAATTGATTTACCCATGGAGAACAACGACCCTGTCATGACTTGTTTAGAAGTAAGGTAATAAGGATCAATTTTACGCGTTTGCTCCACCTTTTCTGAAACGTCAGCATCGGCAAACATATCGTCTTTTACCCAGCCACAAGAGAAAAAAGCCAGCGATACTACTTCATGATGAGCATCGGTTACTTTATGGAAATAAAACTGGGCATTGTCTTCTTTCAGGGCATTGTTAGAAAATGCCTGCTGTAATTGCTGAATATTTTTATAAGAATGACAGCTTTCCTTACCCAGCAAATGATCCCACTCGTCAGCGTTCATTGCTTCTATGGTAAGGTGTAGTTCTTCGTGTAAGACTTGTCCTTGATCCTGACTATGATCCGTATTTTGGTCTATGTCAATTTCAAAAGTAGGCAAGCGGAAAACTCGCGCTACCTCTTGCGTACTGCTTCCTTCTTCTTGCAATCCCAATACATAAGCACGCTGCAAATGATAAAGCATATCGTCTATTTCTTCGTAGGTATGGTGCGCTGTGACCATAAAACGTACCCCGCTTTTTTTCATAGGTACTGCTGGAAAAGCCGCTGTATTGAGGTAAAAACCATATTCCTTCATTCGGTTGTTGATATTGTAGGTAATTCGAGGTAATCCAACACAAATAAAGAACAAAGGTGTATCAGAAGGGCAATATTGAGGAAGCTTCAGTTCCTCCAATCGGTTGTTTACATAGGTAATCTTTTCTTTCAAATCCTGCTGTAACGACACAAGTTCCTCTTGTTGATGAAGCTTGGCCGAGGCAAGCGCTGCCCCTAACATAGGCGGCTGAATAGGCCCCGAAAAAATCAAGGTACTGCCACAGTTGCGTACTTTATCACGCATTTCCTGGTTTGGAAACACCATCAAACCACCCGCGGAGGCAAAAGATTTGTTGAGCGAAGTAGCCAATACCATCTTATCATGGTGAGCGATTTGGCTACGAACGTATCCTACCCCGTTTTCACCAGCCCAACCCATACCGTGGGCATCATCTATGTATAAATGAAATTGTTTATAGGTATTGAGCATGCGCTCTAGTTCTCCCAGAGGGGCTACATCGCCATACATGGAGTATACACCATCGGCTAAATACCAGATTTTTTTATGCTTGTTCTGTAGTTGCTTAATCTTGTTTTCTAAATCCTCCATGGAGTTATGAGGAATAATATAGATGGGTACCTTGCGGGCTTTTAAGATTTGGGTGGCCATTTGCACACTTGAGTGTACCTGCAAGTCTAAAATCACGGCGTCTTCATCGTCTACAATCACAGGTAGGGTAGCCATGTGTCCTAATGTAGTACTGGCAGATGCAATGAGCGGTTTTTGGAATATTTTGCCTAATTCAGCTTCTACTTCGTCGTACAATCCGAGTGAGAGATACATTCTGGAAGTAGAAAACTGGGTTCCGTAACGATCTACGGCTTCTTTTACGCCTTCTTTCAGCGTATTGTTATATTCAAGTCCTAGGTAGCTACAGGAGCCAAAGTTCGTCAAATGTTGATTATCGATAGTAATTTGAACGCCAGAAATATTTTCATCAGAGGTGGATCTTTGGGCCAAGCCTCGGTTAATTCCATCCACGATGATCTGGTTTAAAGTATCAATTCCTTTAGACATAATTGGTCAGTATTATAATAAAAAAAACGTATAGTTAGTTTGGTAGCGAGTGTATTTCGAAAGAGTCCCGAATTGGGGTTTCTTTTGCCTAATGATTTATAAATACACTCAAGCTTTGCTGATAAAAGAAGAATAATGCGCGCTCAATTGTATAAAGGATGAGGGTACTAACTTGTAATGAAAAAAAAGTAAAAAATAGATTTTTTTGAGTAGGGATGCTTCCAAAACCTTAGGAAGGAATGTTTTTTAGTAGGGAAAATAAAACGCATAATTGTATTATTTAAAGATCACTTGTAAATGATTTGTATAACTTAAAGGCCAGTGAATGATGGGATGATAACTGGGTTGGTTAAATTAGCTGCTATTGATAAATAACTTTTAGAGAATAATAGGTTTACTTAAACAATAGAATAGAAATTATTTTGAGGATGGTTTGGTTGAAGAGGCTACAAATTTACAAATGATCAGATAAAAAACCATACGTTTCAACGATTTATGTAATGAATGACTAGGGATAGAGGAGGAGGCTATTGAGTAACCAAGGAATACAATCGAGATATTGAACTTAAATTTTTAAAGTCAACTTATAAACAAAATGCTACAACAACAAACCAAATCTATACGTGCTTTTATCGGAGCAAAAGATTTTGATATTTCCCGGGCTTTTTATCGGGATTTGGGTTTTGAAGAAATCGTGATTTCCGAGGCTCTGTCTTTGCTAAGAAGCTCTTCTATGGGTTTTTACTTGCAAAAATATTATGTAGAAGATTGGGTCAACAATACCACGTTATTTTTAGAAGTGACCAACGTAGCCGATTTTTGGGATTATTTACAGCAACTCAATCTGCCCGAAAAATATCCTGAAGTACGACTAGGCACCATTAAAGAATATGATTGGGGCAGAGAGTGTTTTATTCATGATCCCTCGGGTGTGCTATGGCACGTAGGGGAGTTTTATCCATAAACTTAAGAAGGAGTCTTTTTGGGCTTGCTGGTTCGTTGATAAATTTTGATTAAATAAACCAAGGCAATCAACAGCCATACTACATTGAGTAATGCAGAAGGTAAAGCCCCGTAATAATAAGTATTGATCATCAGAAGAATACTACCGATCAGATTCATCCATTGATAACTTGCATTGTTGGCGGTGAGCTTATTCATACTAATTAGCCCAAAAGCTGCCAATAACAAGACCATTCCAATGTACCCTAAAATATCTACCAATAATGCCATGAGATGTTTTTATAATTAACTGATGTTACGCTGTTTGTTCCAGGTCTATTTATTTTAATAGTTAAGGCTCTCCTGACGAAGGAAGGAGCTCAATGGCTAATTCCTTCGGCTTTGCTCAGGACAATTGTTGCGCTACACATCGCGGAACCATTTAGTTGTAAATCCCGATTTCATCGCATTGGCGTCAACTTAAGCTCTGTGCTTAACTTGATTTTTTAAAAATATAGACCTCTTAATCTGAAAAGTATCTATTTAAAAATCAAGCACTTACAGCCTCAAAAGCCCTTCATTTTTTTCTGTAGCCAAAAAAACGAAGCAAAAAAGGC
>DMXI01000622.1 GCA_003483885.1 Microscillaceae bacterium | reverse complement strand
TTGCCATAATGGGTGGTAAGGTTGTTCGTACGATTCGTAGTGATATTGATCAAGTACAAATCTACGATAATAACCCACTGGATTTGGCTTTAGAGTTTGAAAACAACGGTATCAAGTACTTACACTTGGTAGACCTGGACGGTGCCAAGGCCCGTCAGATTGTAAATTATAATATTCTGGAGATGTTATCAAATTATACCAATCTTCAGATTGATTATACTGGGGGTATTACCCGTGACGATGACATCAGAACCGCTTTTGAATGTGGGGCTAGTCACGTAACTGCGGCTACGGTAGCGGTGCATGAAAGGGAAAAGTTTTACTCCTGGATGATTACTTACGGAGGTGAGAAGGTGATTCTGGCAGCCGATTCATTGGATGGCGTAGTACGTACCAAAGGCTGGAAAAAGAATACTGGTATAGACCTTATGGAGTTGCTTGAGTTTTACTGTGAACGAGGGATTCGATATGTAAAAACCACCGAAATTGGTCGTAATGGCACCTTGGAAGGTCCAAACTTTGAGCTTTATAAAAATATCAAAGCAAAATTCCCGGAATTGAGTATGCTGGCTAGCGGCGGTATTCGCTCGGTAGAAGATATTGACCAACTCGAAACCATTGGGGTAAACGGAGTAATCATAGGTAAGTCTTTTTATGATGGCAAAATCAAGCTCAAGGATTTACAAAAATATACTTCTTCTGTGCCGCAACAATAATATTTTCGCTTATTGAGTGCTTTTTATCCTTTGTTTGTTGTGCAATTCCTGCCCTAAAACACCATACCCAAAATATTTACTGGTGCGATGTACGTCGCACTACCCTATTTGGGTATTTCTCAACCGTTTCTTTCTCAAAAATATCGATATTTTATGATTTTTTAGAAAAAAAGTCATAAAACTTACATTTGTTTCGTTTGTACTTTTAGAATTTTGGGTAATAATATTTCTACCCAAAACAGCTTAAAACAAGAGTAATATCCCTTGATCGTTTTATAGTAATTTTGCTATTTTTTTCAATATATTTGGGACATTACATAAGTAAGTTTAAATTTATAGGATAAGACTATTTGAGAAACATTTATATATATACATTATCTAAGCGGCTTTATGAAAATCAGGACATTTTTACTTACGGCATTGATACTATTGGGAGGACTGATATGCCAGGCACAATATCAGGCCAAGGATTTAGAAAAATTGATTAAGCAGTTCAACGAGGTTACCAGCAATTCTGACAAAGCAGCCATTCTTTATAAAATTGGGCTTTGGTACGAGCATGACAAGGGTTATGAGAAAGAAATTCAATACCTGGAGCAAGCCTATCAGTTGGAACGCAAAACAGGCAATGAAACTGGGCAAATCAATACGCTACAACATATGGTGTATGCTTACAAGCAAACTGGCTTGTACCCCGATGCCATAGACCACTCTGAAGACTTGTTGAAGCTTCAGCAAAAGCAAAACAACCAAACAGCCTACAACAATACCCTCAAGGACATTTCGATGCTCCACAAGCTCAATCATGATTATGCAAGTGCTATAAAAATCGATCGACAGTTGGTGACGATTTATAAAAAAAATGATGATCAGAAATCACTGGTAAAAACTTATGCGGATTTGGGCTTTTTGAACTTAGAACTTGACAATGCATCTCAAGCACTTAAAGAGTACGACAAAGCCCAGAAGATCAATCAAAATATTGCTGGACAAGGCAATCTTCAGGGAGATTTATTGATCAATATGGGTTTTATTTTTGGCCGTGAACTCAAAATTCAGGATAAAGCCAAAGAGTATTACCAAAAGGCGCTGGCTTTGAAACAACAAACGAATGATTACGGAGCTCAAGCCATGCTCCACAACGAAATAGGGCAAATTGATTATAAAAGTGGGCGAAAAAGAGAAGCTCAACAAAATGCCCAAAAAGCCATTGCTTTGGCCAAAGCCCATCCAGGAGATCAAAAATATAATACCCTGGCCAAGAGTTACCAATTGTTGGCCGATCTACACGCCAAAGACAATGATCACAAAACTTCAGCTCAATATTATGCCCAGTACCTTGAGGTGCAAAATGTACTCGATTCTTTGGAAAACGAACGATTGCTCAAGCAACAAAAGCAATTGCGAAAAGTACAGGCCGAAAACAAAAAGACCAGGTCTCGTTTGTTTGCCAAGGAACGCCGCCGGAGCCGCATGCAAGACCAGTTGCTGAAGCAAGAAAATGAGCTTAAAGCACTAAAAATCAAGGAGAAAGAAGCCGACATCATTAGAAAACAGCAACAACTACAGCAAGAACAACTTAAAACCGCCGAGCTCGAAAAAGACAAAATAGTGCAGTTATTGGCGCTGGCTGAGCAAAAACAAAAAACCGCCGAACAAAGCGCACTGGCAGAAAAACAACGGATGTTGGCAGAGAAGCAAAAACTGGAAAACGAGAAAAAACAGGAAGAACTGGAACGTGCCAAGCAGGAAAAAATCGCGATTGAAAAGGAAAAAGAATTGCAAAAAACCAAACTGGATGCTGCTCAAAAAGCCCAGAAACTCAAAGAACAAGAATTAGAGCACGTCAAGGAACGTAATCAGTTAAGGGACTACTTATTTGTGTTATTTGCCGTAGTCGTAGTTTTGGTGCTTATGGGACTCATTTCTACGGTACGCTCTCGCAAAAAGCTCCAGGTGAAAAACAATTTGCTCAACGAAGCCAATAATGAAATTAACGAGCAAAAAGAGGAGATTTTGGTGCAAAACGAAGAACTAAACACGCGCAACCAACAAATAGAGATGGAGCGGGTAAAATCTGATAATCTATTATTGAATATTCTGCCCTTCGAAACCGCTCAGGAACTCAAAGACAAAGGCAGTGCTACCCCTCAACGTTATGGTCAGGTATCGGTGTTATTTACCGACTTTAAGGGTTTTACCAAATTGGCCGAAGAGTTGGCGCCCGAAGACGTGATTACCGAGTTGAACCATTGCTTTACTGCCTTTGACGATATTTGCAAAAAACATAACATCGAGAAAATCAAAACGATTGGAGATGCTTATATGGCTGCCGGAGGAGTACCAGTAGCCAATACTAGCAACCCCATAGATGCCATCAATGCGGGGCTGGAAATGCAAGCCTTTATGGCCAAATGGAAAGCAGATAAGCTGGCCAAAAACCTTCCGGTTTGGGAGTTGCGCTTGGGGATTCATACTGGAGAAATTGTAGCAGGCGTGGTAGGCAAAAACAAATTTGCTTATGACATATGGGGCGATACCGTAAATCTAGCCTCGCGTATGGAAAGCTCAGGGGAGCCAGGGATGGTTAATATTTCGGGAGACACTTATGAATTGGTCAAAGATCATTTCAAGACCGAATACCGTGGTAAAATTAAAGCTAAAAATAAAGGAGAAGTAGATATGTACTTTGTGAAAGGCGTGGTTTAAAAACTACCCAAAAACTTCTTTAACCTTAAGCCCAATTTGAACATTGAATTGAGCTTTCACTTCGTCATTGATCCCAAACACGTTTTTTTGTTGGTAACTACCTGATTGTGGCGCATCATAAACCTCAATTTGTTGGGCTTCAATATTTACAATCCAATATTCGGGAATACCTGCTTTGGCATAAAGAGGAGCTTTTATCTTGCGGTCAATATCCAGTGTGGAATCTGCTACTTCTATTACCAACAATACATCCTGTGGAGTGGGGTGCGCTTTTCCATAATAATCTGATCTATACTTTAGAAGCGCAACATCTGGCTCTAACTCAGAAAATTCGTCTAAAATCACCGGATTCTTAATTGATAGGATCACTTCCTCTTGTAATTGCTGTTGCAATCTTGAATCATTTAAAATATGATTTAGGTAAGTGTTACAACCAGCATGCCTACTGCTTGTCCGATGTTTTTTAATAATTTCCCCTTCTATCAATTCCAGCCCTTTTTCCTCCAAAATACCCACCTTCGCCATCAAATGGTATTCAGCTACATTAATCAATCTTTTTTGGAGTTTCACCGTCATACATTGAGTCTCTTAATCATTTAATTAATACCAAACCTTTGAGCAAATCCGTACACCTCAAACGGGCCAGAGGCTCTTGGATATTCACCACTCGGCAAAGCCAAGCGGTGAATATGTACGGATTAAGGATATGGATTGATATAAGATATTAAAATCAGCGCACAAAAAAAACTCCCCAAGCTCTGAAGCCCAAGGAGTTCTAATTTTTTATACTAAAAAAGAAAATTTATTCCTTCGCTTCGTTTTGAATCATTACCGCGGGAATTTGCTTCTGCGATACCAAAGCATTGAACTTTGGGATATCGGTGCTAATGACACCCTTCAATGCCTTCAATTGAACATTAATTTTGGCCGTAATGTCCTTTTTCACCTCATACATACCACGAGTAGGTTTGGTATAAGCAAAACCAGCATAAGCCCCTACCGTAGACAATTTGTTGTTTAGGCGAATTGGGAAGTTCAAAGGATCTTGACCACTACGGTTTTTAGTTTGGTAAAGTTCTTTCTCAATTTTGGTAATTTTCTTGATAATCTCTTTACCCATATCCACTACATCCTTCATACTTTTATTATCTCCTAAACGCGCTGATACTCCTTTGATATCTTTGCGAATCTTACGGATTTGCTTGATCGCCTGATGGGTTTCGGTTACCTTATCTCTTACCTCTACCAAAAATTTAAACTGTTCCTCCAAATCGGCTTGTGAAGCTTCAATTCTTGGGTCTTTCACGATTTCAAACTCCTGAGTTTGAGTTTTACCTGCAGCGGTCAATTTCACTTTGTATTTACCAGGCACCGCTCTTGGACCGGCTCTATTGCCAAACCACAAAATCAATCCTTTGAAACGCTCAGCTCCTTCATAGCGCATGTTCCAGGTCATCATGTTGCTTCCCTTCTTGGCCTTGAGTTTACGTACAGTTACTCCATTTACTTTTACAGGCTTTTTGCTTTTAGACTTCTTGGTAGTATAGCGGGCAATGAGCTTGTCATTGGCATCCATAATGTCAATGGTTACGGGGCTATCTTTTCCAGGTTTGTCTTTCAAGTAATAGCTCATACGAGCGCCACGAGAAGCATTGCCATTGTAGGTTTTACGAGGCTTGAACAAATACGCGGTACTTTTCTTCACTTCATCGTTCAACTGATGCAAAGGCGTAAGGTCATCTAAAATCCAGAAAGCACGTCCCTGAGTAGCCGCGATCAAATCATCGTTTTTGATGGCCAGATCGGTAATAGGTACTTGAGGCAAGTTCAATTGCAACGATTTCCAGTTGGCACCATCGTCAAACGATACATACATACCATACTCGGTTCCGGCGTATAGCAAACCTTTACGCTTAGGATCGGCTCTTACTACGCGGGTAAAGTGGTTGTCTTTGATACCATTGGTGATTTTTTTCCAGGTTTTGCCATAGTCAGTCGTCAGGTACAAGTAAGGCTTAAAGTCATCTAGCTTGTAGCGAGTTCCCGCAATGTAGCATCCTCCTTTGATGGTTGGATGGGGTTCTACGCTGTTGATCATCATCCACTCAGGCATCCCTTTAGGCGTTACATTGTTCCAGCTTTTGCCACCGTCACGGCTTACGTGTACTAAGCCATCGTCTGAACCTACCCATAACAAATCTTTCTCATAAGGAGACTCACAAGCTGCGAAAATGGTTCCGTAGTATTCTACACTGGTATTGTCCTTGGTGATAGGTCCACCCGAAGACTCCATTTTAGTTTTATCGTTACGGGTCAAGTCCTTGCTAATCGGCGTCCAGCTTTGTCCTCCGTTAGTGGTTTTAAATAATACTTGAGCCGCAGTATATAATACATTAGGATCGTTGGGTGAGAAGAAAATAGGGAAGTTCCATTGGAAACGATACTTCAAATCTTTGGCTCCCCAACCCATAGGATTGTCTGGGTATACATCTACTGATTGACGCTGTTGGGTTTTATGGTTTTGCTTAATCAAGAATCCATCATAAGAACCACCATATACAATGTCATTGTTTTTAGGATCCGCTACAATGTGACCGCTTTCGCCTCCAGCAGTGCTCTCCCAAGCACGAATGTTTCTTGGACGTGCCGTGCTCGAGATACGAATGGCGCTATTGTCTTGCTGACCAGCATACAAACGATATGGGTAGGAGTTGTCTACCGAAACCCGATAAAACTGTGCAGTGGGTTGGTTCATATACGTTGACCAACTCGCTCCCTGACTTTTAGAAATTTGGGCTCCACCATCATCTGCCACCGCCATGTGGTAATTGTTGTTGGGCGAAATCCATAAATCGTGGTGGTCGCCGTGAGGAGTACGAATGCTCTCATAAGTTTTACCGCCATCCTTAGAGCGATGAAAACGCACGTTCAATACGTATACAATGTCTTCGTTTTTGGTATCGGCATAAATACGGGTATAGTACCAGGCTCTTTGACGCAATTTACGCTCACTGTTGATTTTTCTCCAGGTTTTGGCTCCATCATCCGAACGAAATACGCCACCATTTTTGTGCTCTACAATGGCCCATACTCGGTTTGAATTTACGGGAGAAACTGTAACTCCAATGATCCCTAATACTCCTTTAGGCAATCCTTTTGACTTTTCGTGCAAGTTCATCCAGGTATTGCCTCCGTCGGTACTTTTCCAAAGCGCAGAGCCTTTACCTCCACTCTCAAGACTATAAGGAGTACGACGAATTCTCCAGGTACTGGCATACATTACTCGAGGATTGTTGGGATCTAACACTAAATCTATAGCGCCTGCATTTTCGTTGGCAAACAATACCCGCTTCCAGGTTTTGCCACCATCGGTTGTGCGATAAACGCCACGCTCTTGGTTAGGGCCAAACAAATGTCCCAAAGCAGCTACATATACAACATCTGGATTTTTGGGGTGAACACGGATACGTCCAATGTGGCGAGAATCTTTTAATCCAATGTGGGTCCAGGTTTTTCCGGCATCTACCGATTTCCACACACCATCGCCATGCGATACATTACCTCGAACGGTAGTTTCGCCACCACCTACGTAAATCACGTTGTTATCATATTCGCTCACGGCAATGGCTCCAATTGATCCACCAAAGAAACCATCCGAAATATTTTTCCAGGTAGTTCCAGCATCTTCGGTTTTCCAAACACCACCTCCGGTAGCTCCCATATAATATAAATCAGGTTTGCCAGGTACCCCAGTTACCGCAGCAGCTCTTCCTCCTCGGTTAGGGCCTATGTTGCGCCACTTCATCGATTTGAAATACTTTTGGTCAGATTGGGTAGGGCTTGATTTGGAATTTCTCTGTCGGCGTTGTGCTTCTGTGGTATAGGGGTTAGTAAATCCTAAAACAATTGCTAGCAACACACCTAAGACTTTCCATGTAGATTGGTAAGGTTGTCTCATTTTATACTTTTTTCAAGTTGTACTATTTTTATAATCTATATAATCACGTAATTAAAATTACTAATTATTTGTTTACGCCAATGATTTCGCTGGAATTCTTAAGAAATTATTAACAACCTCATCGTTCTGGTAAACTTGCTAGCCCTATGGCTGCCAAAAAATTTCTCTCAAATCACCTCCTGTCTGAGCTACTTCTCTCTATTCATTAAAGAACTCGTTTTTTCTTTAAAAAATAATTAACTGTTTATCAATTACTTACCTACATTTCTTTAAATTTTTCACTCTTTTTTTGATTTTTTTTTCTGATCCTGTCCAATTTCAGGAACCTCGATCGTCGTGGGGGTGAAATTCAATAACAATACAGTTAATTTTTACTTAAAACACATCTCAATTATGAAAGAATTTATGATGCTTTTTCGTCACGAGCCCAATCCTAATTATCAGCCATCGCCCGAAGAGATTCAGGCCAGTATCAAACAATGGCAAGATTGGATTGGGAGCATTGCCGCTCAGGGAAAATTTGTAAGTACCAATCAACTGGGCGAAGAAGGCAAAACGGTAAAACCTGGCAACGTGGTGACGGATGGTCCCTATGCCGAACTCAAAGAAATTGTGGGAGGCTACATCATCGTAAAGGCCGCCAACATCGAAGAGGCAGTTGCGCTGACTGAAGGTTGCCCTATGTTTGAATATGGAGGACATGTAGAAGTGCGTAACGTGATGCAAATCGATGTCTAAAATTCATTAAACCTAAAAGATTGCTTTTGAAGTAATCAAGACTTGGAGCAGTCTTTTAGATTCTTTTTTCACCCTTATTATATCCAAATCCATACTACCAGACATTTTTCGTTTGTGGAGATACAAACGAAGGCGACTGCGCCGTTGGCCGTGAGGACACGGCCAACTTTGGCTAAAATGCCTAGTAGTATGATCCAAATCATTTAAAATAACACAACGCATGAAAACGGTATACAACAACAACACGATCCAGGAATTGACTCAAAGAATCGACAAAATCCAGGATAACTCTAAAGCCCAATGGGGTAAAATGAATGCTTACCAAATGTTGGTGCATTGCGTCAAAAACGAAGAAATGCTTCAGGGAAAGCGAGTGTACAAGCGTAATTTTATAGGAAAACTCTTTGGTAAAATGACCCTTAAGTCTATTTTGAAAGACAATGCTCCATTGAAAAAAAACCAGCCCACTCACCCTGACTTAATCATTACCCAACAGGGCAGTGTAGCGCACCCAAAACAACAATGGATTGCACTTGTAAAAGAGTATGGGCAACTATCGGCAAGCCAAATGGGCGAACTGATTCATCCATTTTTTGGTAAAATGACCCATGAAAAACTTGGAAAGTATGCTTACAAACATATTGACCATCATTTAAGACAATTTGGGGTATAGTATATCTATGGAAAAATCAACTTTAATCCCTCATTTATTTCGAACAGAGTACAGCAAAATCGTCGCTGTACTCTGTAATAAATATGGGTACGCGTTTTTGGAAGAGGCTGAAGATATTGTCAGTGATACCTTTCTTAAAGCTTCCAGCGCCTGGATCAGCGGCAATCCGCCCAATCCGGCGGCCTGGTTATACAAGGTGGCCCAAAACAAGGCATTGGATATGTTTCGAAGAAAGAAGATCTTTCAGGAAAAAGTTTCCCCTTATATCAAAGAACAAAGTGCCCTACCACAGGATATTGATTTTTCGGAAGAAGAAATTTTGGATAGTCAGCTCAAAATGATGTTTGTACTCTGCAACAATGAGCTGCCGCCTGAAGCCCAAATAAGCCTGGCCCTAAAAATACTAGGAGGCTTTGGTATTGAAGAAATTGCCCATGCTTTTCTCACCAGTAAAGATACCATCAACAAGCGCTTGTACCGGGCCAAGCAAAAGATTAGTAGCCACCCACCCGATTTTGAACTAAAATCACCTCAGATTCAGCAAGGGATTGAATCAGTGCTTAGAATCATTTATTTGTTGTTCAACGAAGGGTATTTTTCTTTTAGTCAAACGCAAGCCATCCGTCAGGAGCTCTGCCGGGAAGCCTTAAGGCTGGGACTGTTACTTACCCAAAATCCGTTGACCAACCTACCTCAGGTCAATGCGCTGGTGGCGCTCATGTGTTACCACGCTTCCCGATTGGAAGCACGCGCTCAATCGCTCAACGAAACTACTGATTTTGAGGAAGGCCACACCCAACCAAGCAATCCAGAGTTGGTGCAAAAAGGCGATGAATATATGAACAGGGCAGCTCATGGAAGGGTATTGTCTAAGTATCACCTAGAAGCAGCCATTGCTTATTGGCATACGCAACCTGAAAGTGAAGAAAAATGGGAACGTATTTTACAACTTTACAACTTATTGCTACAGGTAGAATACTCTCCGATGATTGCCTTGAACCGCACCTATGCGTTGGCCAAAGCTCGCAGTGTGGACCAAGCCATCAAAGAGGCTCTGAAAATAAAACTTGAAAACAATCACTTGTATTTTTCATTGTTGGCCAAACTGTATGAGTCTAAATCGCTGAAAAAATCTATTGAGTACCTACAAAAAGGCCTAAAACTCGCCAAAAACGAACACGATCGGGTTTATTATCAAAAGCGGATTAATGCCTTGAAAAAGGAAGGTTCTTAAAATGTAAAGTTGTCTACGATTCTATGTCTAAAGTCTGCTTTTTAGGCTTAAATTTGTACCTTTCTTTATATGAGATATGGAGCAAATCAGAAAGTATTTTGAAGCAAATTTTAACTTAACAGCCTCAGATTGGGAAGTTTTTTCTTCACAATTAACCTTCCAACAATATCCTAAAAAACACCTTCTTCTTAACATAGGGAAAGTCGAGAATTACCTGTCTTTTATTGAAACAGGGATGGTTCGTTTTTACATTCCCAAAGAAGAATACGATATGACCTTTAGCTTTGCTTTTCCTAATAATTTTGTAAGCGCTTACGATTCTTTCCTTACACAAAGCCCTTCTGTTTATGCTGTAGAAACGCTGAGTGATACTAAACTTTGGAGGTTGACTTACAACGGCTTACAAACGATCTACCAAGACACCCAAATTGGCAACCTAATTGGAAGGAAAGCAAGCGAAGAATTGTTTCTAAAAAAAACTAAACGAGAATTGTCTCTTTTAAACCATACTGCCGAAGAACGCTACTTAAACTTGTTTTCAGAGCGGCCAGAACTCATTCGCCACATCCCCTTGAAATATATTGCTTCTTACATTGGCATTACTCCACAGGCGTTAAGCCGTATCCGCAGGCGTATTTCTTAACCCAGGTTCATTGTTTGCCTTTGGTAAATCGCTGATTTTTGCACAAAAAAACTATGAAACCATTTATTGTATTAATCAGCACGTTTATTATCACAATCATTGCCTTAAAACTAGCTAAAAGACCATTAAGTTATCCATTAGCGGGGCAAATTGCTATGAGTTGCATGCTTGTGTTTACAGCCGTAGGGCATTTTATTTTTACTAAAGGCATGACTGCTATGCTACCAGAATTTATTCCGCTAAAAATCGAGGTAGTAATTGCAAGTGGGTTATTAGAAATAGCTTTTGCTATTGGGTTATTGTTTCCCGCCTATAGGCAACTCACTGGATGGGCATTGATCCTATTTTTTATATTTACATTACCTGTTAATATCAGGTCTGCTATTCAGAATATCAACTACCAAACTGGGGAACTTAATGGTCCAGGACTTCATTATTTGTGGTTTCGTGTCCCTTTACAAATGTTATTTATCGGTTGGGTATATTTTTCAGCTATAAAAAATAACATTTTGCATTAAGAGGGCCTCTAAAATAAGTAGCAGACAGGTGTTGATGGCTCAATGCCTGTTTTTATCTCCACTCCATTCTCCTTGCCTTTCACCACTATCTACATCAATCTTAGCATTGGTAATCGCGGGGTTTTCTATAACTGATAAAATCATGTGTGCTACGTCTTCGGTTTTTCCATAATGCTCCAATAATTGGTTATGCGGTTGTAAACCAATACCTCCCGGTGATACCACATTTACTCTCACAGGAGCTATCTCGAGCGCTGCATTTCTGGCCAAGGCTTCTATGCTTCCGTGCATAGTTCCCCAAACGCCATAGCCTTTTGCAGGGGTTTTGCTACTGCTGCCCGATATTAAAGTTATAGAACCGTTAGAAGGTAAATATTGCCTGGCATGATGAATCACTCGATAGTTCATCCAAAAACGCTCAAATGCTTGTTTGGCTGTGGTTACATCGGTTGCACTAATGCTCGAGGCCGCACTAGGCATCGATACCGTCACTACTATGTGGTCAATGCCTTTTACCTCTTTAAATAATTGAATTGTTTGGGTATCTTGTTGGAGGTCTATTTGGTAAATTTTTACGCTGCCATTGAGTGATGCTTGGGCGCGTTTTAACTTTTCAAGGTTTCTCCCCGCAATCAATACCTCATATCTTCTTTCTATAGCGAGTTTTGCAGTGGCCAAACCCATATTGCTTGAACCTCCTAATATCAATATTTTTTCCATCGTTAAATCAAGGTTAAACCACCATCTACCGTAATTGTAGTTCCAGTCATATAAGGATTAGTCAATGCATTGAAATAAGTGTAAGCCAACTCTTCGGCAGTGCCCAGATGCGCTACGGGTAAGGTGTTTTTGGCCCATTCGGCAAAGCTTTCTTTCTCTTTTTCTGTCCATACTCCAGTACTCACCACTCCTGGTGCAATAATGTTCACTCTCACAGGCGCTATTTCTCTTGCCAAAGCCTTGGCAAAAACATTGACTGCTGCACTGGCAGCATTCATAATAGAAGCACCGTTTTTTGAGGGTCGGTCAATGGCCATGCTCGAGGTCACGACAATGCTCCCATCCTTGTTGATATGATTTGCGGCAGCCCTACAACAATTGAAAGTACCCCAAAACTTCTCCATCCCTCTATTGGCCAGGTCGGTAGTCATATCCTTGATTTGAGACATCAACTTAGTTTCATCATTTACTGCCGAAAAAGACATAAAATCAAAGGCTCCAACTTGTTTAAAAACATCGTTTACAGAGGTTTCATCTAGCATATTCATGGGCAATATGAAGGTGTTTCCCCCTATTTCCTCTTTTGCTTTTTGCAGTTTTGCTTCGGTTCTGCTTACCAAATATACCGTGGCTTCTTCTTGCACAAAGCGTTTGGCTAAGGCCTTGCCAATGCCGGAAGATCCTCCAATGATGACTACTTTTTTGCCTTTGACTGTGATCATATTTTGATTGATATTTTTGTGGTTTTAGAAAATAGCTTCTTGTAGTAAATTAGCTTATATCTAGCAGTCATACAAAAAAGCTCAGGTTATATTTCGCTGGATTAATCATTATTTAAGTCTTTACCAATCTTAACTCTCGGTCTTCATCATCACACAATGATGTTTTGCTCAAAACACTTCTCAATTATAAAAGAATTTATGAAGCTGTTTCACCATGAACCCAACCCCAATGATGAGCTATCTCTTGAAGAGACTCAGGTTAATAAAGTGAGTTGAGATATTGAAAAAACAACCATAAACCCTGACAACCATCAAGAAAGGCTATACCTCTTTTAAGGAAAAAAACACCTTTGAAATACGGGATTGATATCAGTAAATTGCCCTTCTTTTCAATGGAAAGTAAGAAGTCATACACCCTTTAAAAAACTCCATCCAATTTTGAGGTTGGGGTTCATCTTATAATTAACCACTTATTTATGAAAAATTTATTCACCCTATTCGTAGTCTTGTTTGTTACTACGACTTTACTCTTCGGACAAAACAAACCAAGAATCATTGTTGAAACTGACATTGGAGGCGATGCCGATGATCAAGCCACGCTGATTAGATTTCTTCTCTATGCCAATGAATTTGACATAGAGGGCATTATTTTAAGCCGCCCCAAAAACAAATTTGGAACAGACCCTTTGTTCAATGACCCAACAAATTCTACTGATCCTTATCAAATGATTAGAAGGTATTTGGTTGGTTATGGTGAAGTTGTAAATAACTTGAATGCCCATGCACCCGCTGGCAGAAAGTACCCCTCTCGAGCTTATTTAGAATCGGTAACCAAGTGGGCGCACACGTCAAATAATCAGTCCAGTGAAGCAGGAGTAAACCTCATTATTTCGGCACTCAAAGAACCTTACAATCCCCTTACTGATAATAGGGAAGCCATTTGGTTTGTAAACTGGGGGTCTAACGATGGTACGGGAAGTAGCTTAAAAAGAGCCTTAGATAAAATTAAGGCGGGGGATGTACCTGGTTTGGACTATAATACCGTAGTGAGAAGGATTAATTTTGTAGAATATGAAAACCTGAATGGCAGCAGTCTGGCAGGTCCTCATTTATCCAAGCTCAGATCTACAGTAGATACTTTTCTGCCACGTATCAATGGTAGTCGTTGGGCAGATCGATGGAAAATACTTACTGGTGATAGAGCCTGGATTAAAAACACAGGGAATGTAAGTAACCGATTGTCACGATATTATACCACTGAAAAAGAAGGAGATACCATGACTTGGATGCATCTCATTGACAATGGCATTAGCGGTTTGGGTTATGGTGGATGGTCAGGCAGGTATACTGGACCAAGCGTTGGTTTTTGGAAATGCAATGTCAACGATTCATCTCCCAATAACAACAAAACCAATAGAGACAATACCCTGATTCGCTGGGGAACAGATGGCCAAAAAGCAAACGATATTATCAATGACTTTAGGGCCAGGTGGAAGTGGACCACCAGTAGTAACCGTTCAAGTGTTAATCACGCACCGGTGCCAAAGGTATCGGCCATTGGGCCAAATGGCAATGTATTTATGACTTCAGAAGGGACCAAACCATTGTTTGAGTTTTCGTCTAATGGAGTAAATATACAACTAGATGCCTCGTCTTCTTCAGATCCAGATGGCAACACCTTAAGATATCAATGGGTGCTTTATAAAGAACTTACCCACCCTGATTTAAGAAACACTATTGTAACTAATCCAAACTCGGCAAGAACCACTATCAAAATACCTAATAATATAGCAGAGGGATACATAGAGTTGTACTTGAGAGTAACCGATGTTCCAGGAGCTGGTAAAATCCCTATGACCAGGTACCAAAGAGTTTCTTTCAAAACCGTTGGAGCGCCTTATTATCCAACTTCTATGAAATTGGTAGATCAGGCCAATCAGTTATTACCTCCTAGCCTGACCATCAAACGTCAATCTAACACTTCGTTTCAGGTAAAAGTACAAGCCACTCCTGGTGCTACCCCTATCAATAAAATAGAATTTTATAGCAATAACACCAAAATTGGTGAAGATGCCACGGCTCCTTACGTGTTCAATTTTAGCCGCTCCCAGCCAGGAACCTACCAAATAAAAGCCAGATTGTGGTATAGTGACAATGCCTACAGTGTAGATTCCGAAGTTTCTACTATTGTAGTGAAGGATGTGTTCATTGCCAGTATTCAACCTCGCAGTAGCCGTGTATACCAAGCGATGGAAAACTTTGGCAAAGTGAAATATTTCACTGATCGAAGTTATAAGGTTACGTCTTACCCAAGCTTTCTAAACCGTGCCGAATATGTGATGACTCCAAATGATGATAAGCGAAGCACCACAGCAAATCTACTGACAATTCGTTTGAATAAACAGGCTGATGTTTATATTGCATACGATCGCAGGTTGCCCAGGCTCCCAGTTTGGTTACGGTCTTATACTGATACCAGAGAACATGTACGCACCTCTGACGGGCAAATATTTAGAGTGTATAAGAAAAAATTCAACGCTGGCAATGCAGTACTGGGAGGGAATGAATCAAGGCAGGATAATTCGTCCAATTACTTTGTAATGGTTCGTAAACCACTTGTGTTGCCTCCTACCAATCTCATTACCAGTATACAAGTCAGAAGCAGTAGATCATATAAAGCACGCGCCAATTTTGGTAAAGTATTGTACTTCACAGACAGAAGCTATAAAGTAACGCTGCATCCATCGTATCTGGCCAATGCTGAATATGTGATGACTCCTGATAGTGATAAATCAGTCAGAAACGACCAATTGCTTACCTTAAATTTAAAAGAAGCGGCGGATGTATACGTAGCCTATGACCGACGCCTGCCTCGAATTCCAGTTTGGCTTCGTTCTTATACAGATACCAGAGAGCATGTGAGGACTTCTCATGGGGTTATTTTTAGATTGTATAAAAAAAGGTTTGCTGCAGGTAGAGCAGTATTGGGAGGGAATGAATCCAGGCAAAGTAACTCCTCTAATTATTTTGTCGTTGCCAAACCTGTATATTCAGCCAATACCTCTTCCCGATTAACAAACAATTGGCAAGACGTAGCACAAAAGTTCAGACCCTATCCTGTACCCACCACTGGGAAAGTTTTTATTGATAACTCGGCACACAACTCCTGGAGTCTTACCACTACTCAAGGAAAAACAATGTTAACTGGCAGTGGATCAACCATTGATTTAAGCAATTACCCCACGGGTATCTATTTTCTCATCATCAATGATCAAACATATAGGATCATAAAGAAAGATAGATAATAGAAATTGATTTAGTGTGGCTGTCTTATAGACTTATTACTAAAGAATTTTCTTTGAGAAAAAAGCTTTTTAGACCTGACGGGTTTTTGAAACCTGTCAGGTCTAAAGCTAATCTTAAAATATTATTTAGCTTACAATATTATCGGCTGAGTAAGCAATATCGGGAGGCTTCCAACCGTAAACTTATGCAGGCAATCATAGCGAGTTCCCTTACATAAACCACACCCTACAATTGGGTAACAAAGCTTTGATTCTTTTCCTTTCATCAGTAGAAATGGGGTTATGTCCTAATTCCAGAATTTGTAAATCAACAAGGTTACCAATACTCTCGGGTAGAGTAGTTAATTGATTGTTGTTGAGTTTTAACTGCCGTAGTTGGGTAAGCTGCCCAATACTCTCGGGTAGAGTTTTCAATTGATTTTCGGTGACTCCCAAAAACTCTAGTTGCTTAAGTTGGCCAATGCTCTCGGGAAGCGTCGTAAGCTGGTTAGAAGACAAGCCTAACTCTTTTAACTGGGTGAGTTGAGCAATCTGCTCTGGAAAAGTGGCAAATTGATTATAAGACAAAAGCAAACTTTCTAACTCATTCAAATGTCCAGTCCAGTGGTTTTCCTCGGTGGGTAATGCCTGAGCAGCAGCGGCCTGAGTGCTTTGCTCTAAAAATGTTGACAGGCAATTCCATCGCAAATCTAATGATTTCAATTTGTTGAGTTGACCAAAACTAGCAGGCAAACTGGTAAGTTGATTGAAAAATAACTCCAGCTCTTCTAATTGCTCTAAGTGACTAATACTTTGAGGTAAAGTAGTAAGACGATTTTTTTTTAAATGTAAGGCTTTTAAATTCTTAAGTTGACCAATGTTTTCAGGGAGGGTACTAATCTGATTATTACTAAGCCTTAAAACTTCCAATTGACTGAGTTGACCAATAACCGCTGGAAAGCTCCTTATTTGATTGTCCTTTAAGTCTAATGTTTGTAAATGCTGTAATTTCTCCCAACTTTGAGGGAGGTTTTTGAGTGAATTCTTCTGAAGATTGAGGGTTTTCAAATGGGTTATTTGACTGATGTTCTCCCAGGCTATCTTCAGGTTATTGGCTACCAAATCAAGCTTTTGTAATTGGCCAAGGCCACTCAAGTCATCAGGGAGAGCTTTCAGGCAGTTCCCTCTTAAAAATAATGCTTCTAACCGAGAAAGTTTACCAAGATGATCGGGTAAGCATGTAAGGGAGTTATTCTCTAAATTCAATTCCTTGACCTGAGTAAGTTGTGCGGTACTAGCGGGAAGTATGTTGAGGTGATTGTCTGATAAGTTTAATTTTTGTAATTGACTGAGTTGACCAAGATTATCAGGCAAAGATTCCAGTTGATTATAAGACAAATCTAATGCTTGTAACTGACGAAGCTGACCAAAACTATCGGACAAAGATTTCAGTTGATTGTAAGACAAATCTAATGCTTGTAATTGACGAAGCTGGCCAAAACTATCAGGCAAAGATTCCAGTTGATTATAAGACAAACCTAATGCTTGTAACCGACCGAGTTCACCAAAACTATCAGGTACAGATTCCAATTGATTATGTGATACACTCAATTCTTGCAATTGGGTAAATTGGCCAATATTGTCAGGCAGCGTTTTGAGTTGATTCCAGTCAAAATTCAGGATTTGCAATTGGGTAAAGTGGTCAATATAAATCGGAATTTGGGTATAGTGACGTTCACTACAATTCAATATTTTTAAATGAGGGAGTAAGTTAATGAGATCAGGTATGCTCCTGATAAGATGTTTTGGTTCATATAGATCTATAATAAACATTTCACGTAAATTCCAAAACATAATATTCTCTGCTTTTAACTCCCCAGATACCCTATCGCCAAAAAAAGCATTGATCACTTTGCATCCTTCCAGATACTTTTCGAATGCTGGGTTACCACTGGCAATCGTCAAAGCCAAGGCTACATTGGCCTCATCAGGAGAACTTAAAAGCCGTAAAAAATTTTCTTTCTGAGTTTCTGCATTCATTATGATGGAATAAAGTACGAACCAACCTAATGGTCAGGTATAAATTGTGAATCTAAAAGAGTTATACCAATCCATAGATAAAGTCCGTACACCTTTTCTTCGGTAGAAACGGGCCAGAGGCCCTACTATAATAGTCACTCGCCCTAGGCAAGCGACGATACTCGTTCGCGATTTATCGGAATGAGCAATATTGAGAGGTTTCCAGCCGTAAACCTGTACGGATAATCGCAGTAGATTGGTATTATTCTTAATATAACCCAAAAATGCTGGCAAAATCATACCTGATTGCTGCCAGCATTTTGCTTTAATAAAACGAAATATATTAATCTTGAGTATCCAGCTTTGGAATCACAATCCGATTCATATTCAGGCTATTGTACATTTTGTTGATTTGGGCAATGTCGTTTTTCAGCAATTGCTCAAAGCCTTGTTTATGTTTTTGCCACATACCAATCACTTCTTTCATTCGCTGCTTGGCTCCCTCGGTAATTTTTGGGTCGTGGCTATCCATGTTGTTGCGGATAAACATCATCTCAGATACCAACTTGTTAGGGAAGTTGATCACATCCTGAAAGGTTTTCTGATTAGGCTGAATCAAACCTCGCTCCCACTTTTTGATTTTCTTCATCGTCGCTTTAGCGCTGTCTACCAAGGCTTTAGCTTCTTTTCTGTCCTTCAAAATTTTGTACATTTGCTTGATTTGTTGGCGGGCACTGCGGATTTGCTTGAGCTTTTGGTTAACATCACGCACGTTGGCTTCCAGCTCTAGAATCAATCGCTGCTGTTGGGCAAAGTCTGCTGGGCTGGCTTTTAAACGAGGATCAGCCAAGATTTCAAAGGCAACCGTTTGTTCACTCGTCACTTTTTTCTTACCAGTTTTTTCTTGGGTCATCAGTTTAAAACGCGCCTTGTAGTTTCCAGGAGTTACCCGACTGGCCGCCGTACCTCCAAAAATAAACACTTTGGGTACCGCTGGGAGTCTTTCTCGTGCCATATTCCATACTACCCGATTCAGACCAGGGCGTACCGCCAATGGTCGTACGGGAGCTGGAGCACCAAAATAACGGGGTGACTTCTTGGGCTTTTTGCTACTCAAAGTACGAATGACCTTGTTTTGGCTATCCATAATCTCTAAGACTAAAGTCTGTGCACTATCCAGTTTTTTGCTCAAGCCATAATACATGATTACGCCATTGGGTGGGTTTTGCCCAATGCCTGAACGCGAAGCGGGAACACTGGCTCCATTCATTTTATATGATTTGCGCGGTGCATAAGCCACCATTGGTTTTTGGGCATTGGCTTTTTTAAACTGCTGCAAGGGACTTAAGTCATCCAAAATCCAGAAAGCACGTCCGGCCGTAGCCGCTACCAAATCATTGTTGCGAATGGCCAAGTCGTTGATGGGCACCACGGGCAAATTTAAGCGTAGGCGCTTCCATTGATTCCCGCCGTCCATAGATACATACAATCCAGTTTCGGTACCTGCATATAGCAAATCTTTGCGTACTTGGTCTTCACGCACCACCCGGGCAAACGACTCACCAGCAATGCCATTGGTAATCTTCTTCCAGCTTTTGCCGTAGTCCGTAGTTTTGTAGATCATGGGGGCAAAATCATTGAACTTATAACGGGTGGCTACCACATAGGCCGTGGCTTTGTCGTGGGGTGATACCTCAATGCTATTAATCATCGCTTCGCCCAAGCCTTTAGGGGTTACATTGTTCCAGGTTTTACCTTCGTCTTTGGTCAGGTGTAGCAAGCCATCGTCGCTGCCCACCCAAAGAGTACCTTTTTCGTAGGTAGACTCCGCCACATACATAATGGTACCATATACTTCGCCTCCCGCAGCTTCGTTGGTAATGGGACCACCACCTTTGCCCTGCTTGTTCTTTTCATTGCGCGTAAGGTCTGCACTGATTACCTCCCAGCTTTGGCCATAATTAGTCGTTTTAAACAACACATTGCCCGCGTGGTAAATCGTTTTGGGGTCGTGTACCGAGGCAATAATCGGCGCATTCCAGTTGTAGCGATATTTTACCTCTTTGGGCGTGCTGCCCAACCCCAAAAATGGGTGAGCCATCACATTTTTTTGCTCTTTGGTTTCGTCATCGTACACAAAAATTAACCCTTGGTAACACCCTCCCAATATGTAGCGAGGATTTTTAGGGTCAAAAGCCAAATAAGCGCTTTCGCAACCCGCTACTGCGTACCAATCTTTCCAGCTAATGCCTCGTCCATTGGTACGGCTGGCAATGGCTACTGAGCTATTGTCTTGCTGGCCACCATATACATAATAAGGAAAACGATCATCGGTCGTCACCCGATAAAACTGCGCCGTGGGTTGGTTGTCCTGGGCCGACCAGCTTTTCCCTCCATTAAACGAAATGTTGGCTCCGCCGTCGTTGGCATTGATCATGATCTGGTTATTGTCGGGGTTGATCCACAAATCGTGGTTATCGCCATGGGGTACCCGTACTGGTTTAAAGGTTTTACCGCCATCTACCGACTTAAGCACTGGAGCATTGAGCACATATACCACATCTTCGTTTTGCGGATCGGCAAATACTTCCATATAATACCAGGAACGAGCCTGGGTTACCCGGTCGCTATTGATTCGTCGCCAGGTGAGTCCGCCATTGTCAGAACGAAACACCCCTCCTTTTTTGGCTTCTATATTGGCGTATACCCGGTTAGGGTTGGCACGAGATACATCTACCGAAGTTTTTCCCATCATTTTGGGTAAGCCTTTCTTTAATGGCTTCCAGGTTTCACCCCCATCGGTAGATTTGTACAAACCACTGCCTTTGCCCCCACTTTTTACCTGCCAGGGATAGCGAATGTGCTCCCACATAGCGGCGTATAAAATACGAGGATTACGCATATCCATACTTAAGTCCGAAGCTCCCGTGAGGTCATTTACAAACAAGGTCTTTTTCCAGGTTTTGCCACCATCTATCGACTTATAAATACCTCGCTCCTGGGTAGCACCGTGTACTGCCCCCTGAGCCGCCACATATACCACCTCGGGATTGTTAGGGTGGATTCTAATGGCTGAAATATGACGAGTTTTGGCCAAACCTAAATGTTTCCATGTACGTCCTCCATCTTCAGATTTATATACCCCGTCTCCTGCGGAGGTCATCACCCCTCTTACAGCGTGTTCGCCCATCCCAACATAGAGTACATTGGGGTCCGACTCTGAAACAGCAATGGCTCCTACCGATCCGGTTTTGAAATATTTATCCGAAATGTTTTTCCAGGTAATGCCTGCATCTTCGGTTTTCCAAACACCTCCTCCAGTACTGCCCATGTAGTACATTTGAGGGTATTGGCGTACTCCAGTAGCAGTTACCGAGCGTCCTCCTCTAAAAGGGCCAATATTTCGCCAACGCATGGCCTGAAAATCGCGGGAAAAGCTATTCTTCACTTTGGGCTTTTTACCTTTATTGGCTTTTCGCTGGGCTTGGGTGGGCAAACAAAACGCCAGCAACATTAAAAAGCTTAATAAAATTGGGTAGTTGATTTTATTCATAAATTGGATTGGTTTATCAAGATATTCAAATAATTGTTGGTAATATAAATAAAAAGTGTTGGATTTTTTCAGTCCATCGCATCACGCACCAATTTACCGAAAGTCTCTTTCTTACCATAGATCAATTTTTAGTATTCCCCTATTTCCTACCTTTGTAATCAATGACTGGCCAGTCAAATCCATTATTTCTAAATATTGATAATTCAAGTAAAACACAACATGAAAAAGATACTATTTGTACTTACCAGCCACGACACTTTGGGCAATACTGGAGAAAAAACCGGCTTTTGGATTGAAGAATTTGCCAGTCCTTATTATTTATTAAAAGACAAGGGTTTTCAGGTAGATCTGGCTTCTCCTAAAGGTGGGCAGCCTCCAATTGATCCCAAAAGTAGTTTGCCTGATTTTTCTACTCCCGCTACTGAAAGATTTAATCAAGATACTGATACTCAGGATGTATTGAGCAAAACACAGCCATTAACAGCAGTAAACCAAGCCGATTATGACGCTATTTTTTATCCTGGTGGCCACGGCCCATTGTGGGATTTGGCAGAAGACAAAAGCTCTATTGGGTTGATTGAGGACTTCTACAAAAACAACAAGCCAGTAGCTGCCGTATGTCACGCTCCAGCGGTATTTAAGCATACTAAAGATGCCTCTGGCGAACCTTTGGTAAAAGGAAAGAAAGTGACTGGATTCTCTAACACTGAAGAAGATGCCGTGCAACTAACCAATGTAGTGCCTTTTTTGGTAGAAAATATGTTGCAAGAAAACGGTGGTACTTACTCTAAGGTAGATGATTGGCAGCCTCACGTGGTAACGGATGGTTTGTTGATCACTGGACAAAACCCAGCTTCTTCGGAAGGTGTAGCTGAAGAGTTACTAAAAATGCTTGGCTAAGGCTAAATAAATACCAACTATTCACGAACGCTGAATAATGTATTCAAAAGCATAGTTTTTCAATATTTGAAAACTATGCTTTTTATATTTTACACGCTCTCAAAAACGGATTTTGATCTACATCAAAATTTCACATCATTGATCCCCATACTTTTGCCCCGAAACATTCTATAAATGCTTTATGGGCAAATACCTTTTGATGATTGGCCTCGCCAATTTTTGTTGCTGTACTTCCAAACCTTCCCCCATTGTGGGAACCTGGCAGGTAGCTAGTAAATTTTATACCGCCACCTATAAAATTGCGCAAACCAAGCAAAGCTTCCAGGCTCAGGTGTTATTGTATGACGATGGCACTACTCATTACCAATACCAGGGAGGCACTAAACAATACTTGTGCAAACGCCTCCAAGCCAAAAATGGCCAATACTTAGACGGCATGGCTTCGGCTACTCAACAAAAGACCAACCCAGGAAAAACTGCTTCTCAGTTGACCATCAAACCCAAAAGTAAGGACACCTTGGAAGTCATTTCTTACATACGACAACAACCCCTTGTAGAGCATTGGGTCAGAAAAAGATAACGTTCACCCCAAATCATATTTTACATGAAATTCTTTCAATACTTATTTTTTAGCGTCTGCTTGCTCTGCTTATGGAGTTGCGATGAGCAGGTAAGAAATATTGCTGGACCAACTACCGACAATTCCAGCGAGCCAGCCATAGGTCCTACTCCTGTAAATCCCTGGAATATCAACACGGATGGTTTTGACCTATTAGAAAAAATGCAAGGGCATTGGGTAGGCACCAATCGGGTAATTGCTACTGACTATGATTGGTTTAGCTTTGATTATCGCCCCATTTCGGCCTCGCATGTACACGGCATATTTGAGGGGGGTACTTCAGGCAATTTGCTGACTTCGTTTTTTGTAACTGACTTTAAAAACACCCGAACCATTATGGCCCGCAATGGTGGGGTGTTGAATGGCATTTATCGCACCAGCTATTTTGTGCTCGATAGTGTCGGTTCTTCTCCCACCCGAGGTAAGTTTTACCGATTGGTAGATGCTATTGGAGGGCGTGGCGTCATGTCTATGGAGTTACGGTTCAAAGGCGATAGCTTGTATTTCAATGCCTATACCAGTCGTTTGGGGTTGAGCGTGCCGCCCGCTCGTCATATGACATTCAAGGCTACCAAACAAAATCTTGACTTGGCTCAAACTGCGGCCACTGCGGTGGGATTTCCTCAAAATGTACCTGCCTGGGATTTTTCTAATGGTTTTGTGAGTGAAAACCTGTATGTAAATCAAGGAAAAACCGAAGCTGAATCCGCCTCTTTTTTGTTTGAAGATGCCAATAGTGATGTTTTTACAATGGCTCCCTTGTCGGGTGATCCATTCACAATAAGCAACCATCCTCGCCTTGCAAATTTGCAAGTAAATATCAGTCGCAGTGTCCAAACTCAAGGCAAATCGCTCTTTGTGTATCTATCTAAATTACCGCTGACCGATACCAATGGCCTGTTTCAGTTTCAAACCAATGATGCCTTCAATTCTGTCCTCAAGTTTCCAGTCATTGTAGAAAATCAAAACGACTTTTTGTTCACTTACCTGCATCCTGGCGAATATTACCTCACGGTAATTGCTGATGCTAACAATGACCAAACCATTTCTCAGGGAGATATCACCTCTATTAGTAAGCGCATCACGGTGCTTCCCGAAACCACTCAACAAGTTACTGTAAACGATCTCATTTATCAGAATTAATATTCATGAAAAGCATATTTCAAAACAAATTGGCAAGCATTGTCATTGCTTGTCTCAGCTTGACTATGTATTTATCAGGCTGTACCAAAGCAATTATTGAAGAGCCTGCCCCCAATGCTTTGCCTGCACTTACCCAAACCATTAGGTATAACCCAGAGGTGCAAAATATTATGTTTAATCACTGTACCACTTGTCACGGTGGCAACAACCCTAGCGCGGGCCTGGATTTGACTACCTACCAAAATGTAAGGCAAAGCACTGAGCTAGGTACACTCAACCAGCGCATCAATGATGCCGCAAACCCAATGCCTCAAAGTGGGCTTTTACCTCCTAGTGAGCGGCAAATAATTGCCAAATGGATACAAGATGGATTTCCTGAAAATTAACTATTAACCCTCTAACAACCAGCTTTTTAATTACTCCAAATCTTTTTTTTCAAAACAATGAAACATTGCATCATGTGGTGGTTGCTTGCTTTGGCTATCCAAGAAGTAACCGCCCAAAAATATTTTACCAAAACTGGTTTGACCGAATTCAAAGCCTCGGTAGCAGCATTTGAACCCATAGAAGCTAAAAATAATAGTACTTCGGCCATACTCAATACCGCCAATGGCCAAGTAGCCTCTTTGTTATTCGTGAAAGCTTTTCGCTTTAAGGTGGCTTTGATGGAAGAACATTTCAATGAAAACTATATGGATTCTGATAAATATCCCAAAGCCAGTTTTAAGGGGAAGATAGCAGGATTCGACTTCCAAAAACTCACCAACCAAGCCCGCGTTTTTCCCTTAAATGGTACGCTTACCATCCGAGGAAAAAGTAAGGCAATCGCTACTAAAGTCCACATTCGAAAAGTAGATAATAAAGTGGTGGTGGTGAGTAGCTTTTGGGTAAAACCTGCTGACTTTGGTATTAAGATTCCCAGCATTGTAAGAAAAAAGATTGCTAAATCTATTGAAATTAAAACCCATTATGAGCTTATCAAAAGGTAGTAAAATCGGTATTTCGCTGCTTATTGTAGTGGCATTGGGGAGCATTATTGGCTACAAAATGGTATACAAGCCTCACCCCAAAACGATGGATCAAAAAGCGGTGTTTGTAGGCACAGCTCTTGACTTTCAGCAGCAAGTGGTCCATCGTTCGCAAAAGTGGCAAAACGCTATTGTAAGTCTCAAAGGCAAAGTGACAAACCTGGACAAGCACGGAATCACACTTAACCAAACCATTTACTGTCAATTGGAAGATAGTCTACAGGTGGCTCGGGTAAAAACCAATGCACTTCTTGCTATCAAAGGGCGGTTTATTGGCTATGACGACCTGCTCGAGGAAATCAAACTAGATCAATGTATCATAACTAGACTAAAAGATGAAAAAAATTAACTATGCTATATGTACTTTATGCCTGTTGGTAGTAACAACTATTGCTCAAGCTCAGGACGATTTATTGAACGAACTTACTCAAGAAACTAAAGGCGAGGCATTTCACTATCCAGCCTTTAAAGCAATGAAAATCGGGAACCTGCAATCTACCAAAGTGGCTGACAAAGGCGATTTGTATTTGTACGTTTCGCATCGTTTTGGGTCTTTGCGCGATGGCATCAACACTTTTTTTGGCTTTGACAATGCCAATACTAAAATCCAATTGGTGTATGGTATTTGGGATGGCCTACAGCTAGGGCTTAGTCGTGAATCTTTGCGAAAAACCTATGCAGTTTCTGCCAAAATGCGGTTCCTGCGTCAAACCAACGCTTTCCCCATCAATGTAGTGGCTTATGGAACTCTCAATGTGAATACCGATCTTACCAAGGAACGTTTTCCTTTGTTGGACGAACGCGATCGACTAAGTTACGCTACCCAATTGCTGATTTCACGGCGCTTTACCAACGCATTCTCGCTGGAGTTGGCTCCTTCGTTTGTTCGCCAAAACCTGGTGTTGGAATCATTCCAATCGCATAATCAGGTAGCTTTGGGAGTAGGTGGGCGACTCAAGCTCAACAAGCGTCTATCTGTCAACTTGGATTATGTATACAATTTTGATAGAGCTGAAGGTTCTATTTACCAAGACCCTTTCACTATTGGAATTGATATTGAAACTGGAGGGCACGTATTTCAATTGCTGTTTTCCAATGCCCAATCTACCAACGAACCAGGGTTTATCAGCAATGCAGAGGGCAATTGGGCCAAGGGCGATGTTTTCTTTGGGTTTAATATTGTTAGGGTGTTTTAAGCTCGAAGTCAAGCCCATAAAAGCTTTTTTAGTTTGGCAAAGTGATCAAACAAAATGTCCAAAAACTCTTGCTTGTTTTAAAGTAAGAGTTTTTCTTTTTCACTTATTAAGCATCCATTTTTCGTTAGTGTATCAAATAGGTTAAAGGCTTAAATACCATTTTCATAAGGGGTTAGAAAAAAGTGATTTCCTTAAGTTAATTTTTTGACACCAAAACTTTTATGAATATGTGATACGACTTAAATGAGTGTTTTTTGCGAAAAACGACGGTTAGTGTTAGGAAAGAATGCTCTTCCCACTCCGTCGTTTTGTGGCAATCTGGAAATGCAACGCCAAAAGATTGCTTCAGGTCTTCGGATTCAAGTACATTTTATGAAAGCAAGATATCACCGAAAACACTTCGCAAAGGTTAGCCCTCTTCGGGTGTCAGTTGCTTTCAATTTTAGGAAAGATCAATTTTCTATTCCTAACTAAAAGCATGAACCATTTTAACCCACTACCCATTTTTCTACCACTTTCTGAAACGCTCTAATCGGGCTTTCGGCATATTTTGCGGTGGCAGTTACCCCAAATAGTGGATTGTTCAAGGACTTTTGAAGCTGTTCGCACACATATACATCTTCGGCAAAAAAATCGCCGCTGGCCATTGGGTCATCCGCTTCCATCCCTTCGTATTTGGGGCGAACTGGCATTAGCTTACCCCAATTGCTATCCGATTTACGTTTTTGACGCAAGTATTCCCGGTCAGTCATGGGTTCCATTTTGGTACGCGTCACTACTTTGGTTTGGTCAGGGGCCAGCGGAATTACCTGAAATATGCTCCAACTTGATTCGCTTTCGGCCAAACCAAGAGACGGAAACAACCAAGGCACATAAGCCCCTAAATGTTCATCCGTTACTTCGGCAATTCTTTTGAAGGGCATTAAATCATCCAGATACGTTTGGTAAGTTTCAGACAGTGGCTCCCAAAACATATAATGATCACCCACAAATTGAAATTTAGCCTTGTTATGCGCATACATTTGTAGTGTCTGTGAATGCAAATGGCTCAAATGGTAAACATCTATGTAATTCTCCACCACAATTTTCCAGTTGGCCTTGATTACATGGGTCGTTTGGGTATCAGGGTATTCTATCAAACGGGTGGGATCATGAGGCCCTAAGTGAGGAACGCAACCAGCAAACCATTCCTCGATAGTAGGCGCATCGGATTTGGGGTGCACCCACAGCATTCCCCGCCAGGTAGCTACCGATGCTCGATGCAAGCACACTTGTTTTAGGTCTAATTCAGGAAATTCTTTGGCTTTTTCAGGCACACTAATCAATTGGCCTTCAAGGTTATAAGTCCAGTCATGGTAAGGGCAAGTAAGTACCTTACGTTTTTTGCCAGTGGCCCGTAAAAGCTGGGTTCCCCGATGGCGGCAAATATTGTGAAAAGCTTTGAGCTGTTCGTTTTCTCCTTTTACTACCACAATATTCTGGAAGCCACATTGTACGGTAAGGTAATCGCCTGGGGCTTGCACGTCTTCTATAAATCCCGCAAATTGCCAGGAGTTACCAAAAATAAGTCGTTGCTCCTGGTCAAACCAGTTTTGCGAAGTATAAGCCTCTTTGGGTAAGATGGGTATTTTGGGTTGATCTTTCATAGGATTACAATAATACACCTGCCAACATTTCCTTTTTTTGACCCAAATCAAAATCTACTGTTTACCAGCTCTGATTCTGCTCAAGGTTTCTTGCGAAATACCCAAATAGGAAGCAATGTGGCCTAGTTTTACCCGCAACTCAATGTCTGGAAAATATTCAATGAGTAGCTCGTATTTTTCTTTGGCCGACAGAAACATATAACCTTTGGAATAATAATCAATAAAAGCCACTTGCTCTTCGGCCAATAACCGTCCAAATTGCTGAAAATCAAGAGAACTTTGCAGCAATTGCTGGTATTTTTGATGGCTAATAGACCATAACACGGTATCCTCTAAAGTCTCAATATACTCAAAACCAGGCATTTGATTATAAAAACTATACCACGAGCTCATAAAATTACCTTCTTTGTAAAACCACGAAGTAATGTCTCGTTCCATATGGTAATAGAATGTTCGCAAAGTGCCTTTTTCCAAAAAATATAGTTTTCGGCAGGTTTGTCCATCGCTCAATACCAACGTATTTTTAGGTACCTCTTCTTGCACAAAAAAGCCCTGAATCGCCTCAATAGTAGAAGGCGAAAGTTTTGTCATCGCCCCGATAGACTGAATCAATTTCTCCATATAAAATAAACATTCATATTAATCTAAATCCTGCTCAACTATTTTGATCTAGATCAAAATATGGCACCACCAAGTGATATAGCTTTGCAAAAAAAATTAGAATGAAAAACCTTAAATTATTCACAAAAACACTGGTAATGGTGACCGTAATTACTGCCATTCCTTATGCTTTTGCCGCCTATAGTGGGCCAGAAGCCAAGCAACAAAAACCTGGGAAAAATACCAAATCAAAACAACTTCCTATTAAGTCATCCCATCCAAAACCATCATCCAAAGAGGGAGCACGTACCAAATCAACCAAGCTCAAGACCAAGCCTAAACCTGATGATCAATTTACACTTTTAGGCAAGTGGCACGCAAGCTATCCTTCTATGAAAATGGATGCTGTGTACGAAATACAAAAGGCACATAATCACCTTCAAGGGTATTTAGTTGCCTATATAGATCAGCAAGGCAATCGTTATCCTGAGCGTTTGCCAGTGCTCACCATTCAAAGCTTCAACAACCAACAAGGCAAGGCCTTGTATCAAATGAAATACGAAGGCAAACAATACAAAGTAAGGTGTACCTTGACTCTAAAAAATGCACAAACGTTGGAGCTAAATTATGCCTATGAAGGCTATCCTCTCAAAGAAACCTGGAAACGAATTAACAAATAAACTTTATGGAATTTTTCACCCAAACATTTGATCTACAAGAGGTTACAGGCTGGTTCGACTTTTTGAATAACTATAGTGTAATCTATCTGATCGTCCCTTTTTTTATTTTTGAAATGATCCGCTATGCAGTACTTAAGCGCCTCAACTGGAATATTATAGGCGACTCTGTTGCAAATGTAATCACTGTTTTTGCCTTTATTGCTATTGAGTATATTTTGGGAGTCTTGCTGCTTTTCAAGCTCTACTTCTGGGTATACCAGTATATGAGCATTGGGCATTTACCTATCAACATAATCACTATTATTAGCTGTGTTTTGTTAGCCGACCTGGCCTACTATTGGGATCACCGAGTAATGCACCGAATAGGTATTGGTTGGGCTACCCATACAGTGCATCATAGTTCTCCTCATTTCAATATGTCGGTAGCCTATCGGTTTGGTCCTTTAGATGCGGTATTCCCAATTTTTTTCTCGTTGCCTATTGTCATGTTGGGTTTCAACCCTTGGTTATTACTTGCAGTAGAAGTTTTTGTGCAAACTTTCCAGGCAATTCTCCATACTGAAGTAATTGGCAAATTGCCCAAACCTATAGAATACATTTTTAATACCCCCTCTCATCATCGGGTACACCACGGCTCCAATGCACAATATTTGGATAAAAACTACGCAGGAATATTTATCATTTGGGATCGTATGTTGGGCACTTTTGCGGCAGAAGAAGAAAAGGTAGTATATGGAGTCACCGAGCCTATTGAGAGTGTAAATCCATTGGTGGTATTTTTTCACGGTTTTACCCGCTTGTATCATCAAATAAAAAGCGCCAAAGGAACCAAAAATAAGCTAAAGTTCTTACTCAAACCTCCTGGCTGGACACCAGAGAAATGAAAAATGGCCTATTACTTGACAGCTAGGGTGTTCAGAATCAATGAATTTCTTCTCTACGTTTTTATTTTTGATTGTCAGTATTCCAGTAAACCCCTCCTAACCTCCCCAATTGGGGAGGAACGTTACTCG
>DMXI01000017.1 GCA_003483885.1 Microscillaceae bacterium | reverse complement strand
AGCCCCTCTTACTCTCCCCGAAGGGGAGAAACAGTCGCGGAAAAGCTGTTGCAAGTAACATTCCTCCCCTCGGGGAGGTTAGGAGGGGCTTAGCTGGAATATTGACAACCTCAATAAAAACACGGGGAAAAAATTCACTAATTTTGAACACCCTACCTATCAGGTCTAAAAAATATTACCCAATTTATACACACGATGAATACCACTACTCAAGACCTCAAGGCCAAGGGCTTTCAGTTACATGAAGACCTGGAAACCCATCTGGAAGCATTTTACCGTTGGGAAAAAGCAAGAGCAAACGAAACCTTTTTGCGTCAGCCTTACGGCAATACCTGGAAAACATTTACCTATCAGGAAGCAGGGCAACAAGCCCGTAAAATAGCCAACGCTTTAAAGGCAAAAGGCTTGCAAAAAGGGGATCACGTAGGCATTTTATCCAAAAACTGCTACCACTGGATCATTGCCGATTTGGCCATTATGATGGGAGGTTTTGTGTCGGTACCTTTTTATGCCAGTTTACCCGCCGATCAGCTCAAAGTAGTGGTAGAAAAAAGCGATATCAAGGCGTTGTTTTTGGGTAAAATAGAAACTTGGGACGAAGGTAAAACTCAAGCCATTGGCGAAGACATTTATTGCATTCGCACCCATCATTATCAAGGCAATGCTCAAATTCCAATTGGGCAAGACTGGGACGAGGTGTTGACTCAACATGAACCCATGACTGAAAGTCCCGTGCCTCAGCTAGACGATTTATGGACAATTTTATTCACCTCGGGTACTACGGGCACACCCAAAGGGGTAATGCATCCATTCAAAAATTTGGCGTTGATCTTTAAAGCCGAATTTGCCACCAACTGGATTGGAGTGGGCGAAATGCAGGAGTATCGTTTTTTCTCGTTTTTGCCGCTCAACCATGTAGGCGAACGAGTCGGGGTAGAAGGCTGCTGTTTTTATGTAGGGGGTAGCATGTCTTTTGCCGAATCATTGGACTCTTTCATTACCAACCTTCAGGAAACCCAACCTTCACTGTTTTTTGCTGTGCCCCGCATTTGGACCAAATTTCAAATGGGAGTATTGGCCAAAATGCCTCAAAAAAGGCTGGATATGTTATTGAAAATCCCAGTGCTTTCAAGCATTATTAAAAACAAAATCAAAAAAGGGCTAGGGCTCAGCAAAGCCGAAGTAGTGGCTACTGGTGCTGCCATTACTCCCGAACACGTCAAACAGTTTTTCTTAAAACTAGGCCTCCATCTGCGTGAAGCCTACGGTATGACCGAAGTCTGCGGCTCTATTACCAATACCCCTCGCCACGCTAACAAACCCAATAGTGTGGGGCAAGTCATTCCTTTTGCCGAAGTAAAAATCCATCCTGAGACTGGGGAAGTGCTCATGAAGTCTCCCCAAATGATGACCGGATACTACAAAGAGCCTGAAAAAACTGCGGAAGTGCTCCAGGATGGTTGGCTCAACAGTGGTGACAAAGGCGTAATGGATGAAGATGGTTTTGTGAAAATTATTGGTCGGGTAAAAGATGCTTTTAAAACTTCTAAAGGCAAATACATCACCCCCAATCCTTACGAAGAAGCCATTGCAGCTAATGACTGGGTAGAACAAGTGTGTGTAGCGGGTTTAGGTCTCCCCAACCCTATCGCCTTGGTAAATTTATCGGAGGTAGGTCAGTCGGCCAATAAGCAGGAACTAGAAACCCAGTTCAAAGAAGATTTGAAGCAGATCAATGATCCTTTGCCAGGTTATCAGAAAATCTCTACCCTAATCATTACTAAAGACCCCTGGACTGAAGGCAATAAACTCCTCACCCCTACGATGAAAATACGTCGTGGAGCTATAGATGAAAAATACGCTCAACAATATGAAAAGTGGTATAACAATAAAAAAATAGTGGTGTGGGAAGCATAGAAAACCATTCAACAATACACCAAGCGAAGCAATTGAAGCATATGAAATACTTTACTGAAGAACATCAGCTTTTCCGCCAAAGCATGCGGGATTTCTTAGCTAAAGAAATCATTCCACACATTGACCAATGGGAAGAGCAGGGTTTTATACCCAAAGATATTTACAAGAAGTTTGGAGAGATGGGCTACTTTGGTTTAGCCTTTCCCGAACAATACGGTGGCCTTAATCTGGATCACTTTTATGCCATCATCATGAGCGAAGAACTGGCCCGAGTTAATTCAGGTGGATTCGGTGCAGCAATGGGTTCGCATTCTTCGCTGGCCTTGGTACACATCAATGCTGAAGGCAATGAGGCGCAAAAACAACGCTATTTGGTACCAGGTATCAAAGGAGATTTGATTGGCTGTTTGGCCATTACCGAGCCTTTTGGCGGGTCTGATGTGGCGGCGATTCGTACCACTGCCGTCAAAGAAGGTGATCATTATATAATCAATGGTTCTAAAACCTTCATTACCAATGGGGTATACAGTGATTTTATTGTGACCGCCGTGAGAACCAACCCTGACTCTAAGTCGGGGGGCATTAGCATGATCGTGATTGATCGTGACACGCCTGGAGTAAGCGCAACCAAGCTCAACAAGTTGGGTTGGCGAGCCTCGGACACGGGGGAAATTGCCTTTGACAATGTAAAAGTACCTGCGGAAAATCTATTAGGAGGCGAAAATCAGGGTTTCTATTACATTATGCAGCACTTTGCCCTCGAGCGCCTCATGATGGCCGTAGGCGGAGTAGCTACCGCCGATTATGCCCTAGAAGTAACTCTACAGTATATGTCAGAGCGGGAAGCCTTTGGCCGCAAAATCAATCGGTTCCAGGCTTTGCGCCACCGCATTGCCCAAATGGCATCTGAGATCGAGATGAACAAACAATTTGTTTACACAATTGCTCATAGATACGAACAAGGTGACTATGTAGTAAAAGAAGCTGCTATGGCCAAGCTACTTGGTACCCAACTCAGCGACAAGGTGGTATATGATTGCTTGCAAATGTTTGGGGGGTATGGCTTTATGGAAGATTATCCATTGGCTCGAATGTATCGTGATAGTCGCTTAGGAACCATCGGGGGCGGTACTTCCGAAATCATGTGTGAGATTATCTCTAAAATGATGATTGACTCTAAAGCGTACGAAAAAGCAGCAAATTAAGTGAAAAATTAAAAGTGAAAAGTGAAAAATGGCGCGAAGCGGAATTAAATTAAAAATGTAAAACGCCTCGCTGGCGCTCATTTGCAATGAGTGTCTAATTTTTACGAGCGTCCCGACAAGCCGAGGATTTTCAATTTGCAACGCGGTTTAAAAGCATACATAATAACGTTCCAAAACGGGCTTTGAATAACATCGTATTTTAGCCGTTGTTGGTATTTAAAAGCATACAGACACCTACAACCTCACATCGCATTACAAATGCTCCTAAAAATGGAACGCATTGCAAATACGCACCAGAACAGGTTATGAATTGATAAATGGTGAATGATCAATTAGGGTGTTTTCAGAGCAGTAAAAATAATTCATCAATTGATAATTCATAATTGAAATAAGACCTTTAAACAAAAAAATTATAACCACATTGGGTAAAATAACTCATCGTTCTCAATTACCCGATGTTTAAACAAAATAGATCATGAAATACGCTAGTTTTACCGAAGAACATGAAATGTTTCGTGAAAGTTTACGAGCATTTTTAGATAAAGAAGCCCGTCCTCACATTGAGCAATGGGAAGAAGATCGACGCACCCCTCGCGACATTTGGAAAAAAATGGGTGAGCAAGGTTATTTGGGTTTAGGTTATCCCGAAGAATACGGAGGTTCTAACCTGGACTTCTTCTATGATGTAGTTTTCAACGAAGAGATTGGCCGTTTAAATTCGGGTGGTTTTGCCATTACTCAGCAAGTAACCCAATACATGTCTTCGCCCTATATTCTAAAATATGGCTCGGAAGAATTGAAGCAAAAGTATTTGCCAGGGGTCATTTCTGGCGACTTGATTGGCTGTATTGGTATTTCGGAGCCAGGAGCTGGGTCAGATGCGGCCAATATCCAAACCCGCGCGGTACGCGAAGGCGATTATTACATTGTGAATGGTTCTAAAACCTTCATTACCAATGGGGTATATGGAGATTTTATCGTAACTGTAGTAAAAACCAACCCTGATGCAGGATCAGCCGGAGTGAGTTTGTTAGTGATTGACCGTAACAGTGAAGGCGTATCGGCCCGTAAGCTGAAGAAGTTGGGTTGGCACTGTTCCGATACCGCTGAGTTAAGCTTTGACGATGTAAAAGTACCTGCTGGCAACCTCGTAGGACAAGAAGGTCAAGGTTTTTATTACTTAATGAATGGCTTGCAACTGGAGCGTCTATGTGCAGTGCCTGCCGCAGTTACCGCGATGGAAAACGCCATTGAGGTATCGCTGCAATATATGTCGGAGCGTCAGGCATTTGGTCGCCCGATCAATAAATTTCAGGTATTGCGCCACCGCATTGCCCAAATGGCTTCCGAGGTAGAAGCATTGAAGGCTTTCAGCTATCATTGTTGTCAACTGTATGCCGATGGTATATACGACGTAAAACTTTGCTCTATGGCCAAGCTCCTCATTACCGAAAAATCGGAAGAAGTCGCAACCAAGTGTTTGCAGTTTTTTGGAGGCTATGGCTTTATGGAAGAATACCCACTGGCACGTATGTACCGCGATGTACGGGTAGGAACCATTGGAGGTGGCTCTTCGGAAATAATGCGAGAAATTATTGCCAAAATTGTGATTGATAGTGTGGGCTATAAGTCGGCCCAAACTGATTATGCTCCTCCCAAGACTAAAGAAAGCAATGGAGAAAGTAAAAACGGCAGTGAAGCTCAACCTCCTGCTTCCCTAGAGGAAATGTTGAGTAAAATCCAACACCAAGCCGGCAAAGTATCGGCCATTGGCAACACCGTCAAGTTTGATTTTGGCGGAGAGCAATTGTTCATCGATGGTACGGGAGAAAGTAATACCGTTTCTACCGACAACCGTGATGCGGATTGTACCGTAAACGTATCTTTTGGCGACTTCCAAGACCTTGTGCAAGGCAGGCTCAATCCAATGAATGCAGTGATGAGTGGCCAAATGCAAATCGATGGCGATATGGGGGTGGCGATGAAGTTGCAATCTTTGTTTGGGTAATTTTTTCAGTGGTAGATGATCAATGGTGAGTGGTTAATTTTTTAGCCTTTTGCCTTTGAATAATATCCATCCCTTGTTGGTGTTTGAGCGAAGCGTCACCAACAAGTTGAAATGTAAAATATAGAACTCTCGTCAAGTTTGGCGGGAGTTTTTTGCTTTCCTAAACAGCCACAACACCCTGATTAATAACCACTTGAATTGTCATCCCGACAGCGGAGGGATCATCTCGAGTAGCCGCCTGTACTGGGATTTCAGGTGATCTTTCCTTCGTCAAGATGGCAGAAAAAATCCACAACACATTGATTAACAACCACTTGAACTGTCATCCCGACAACGGAGGGATCATTTCGAGTAGCCGCCTGTACTGGGATTTCAGGTGATCTTTCCTTCGTCAAGATGACAAGTTCGGGTACTGGTTTCATCCCCTGTAGGTGCTTGAACAAAGCATCGTAAACAGCCACAACATCCTGACTAATAACCACTTGAATTGTCATCCCGACAGCGGAGGGATCATTTCGAGTAGCCGTCTGTACTGGGATTTCATGTGATCTTTCCTTTGTCAAGATGACAAGCCTGTGTTGATGCTCAGGCATAATGCCGTAAACAAGATAAAGGCAACCATAATAGCCTAACTAATAACAACTTGAATTGTCATCCCGACAACGGAGGGATCATTTCGAGTAGCCGCCTGTACTGGGATTTCAGGTGATCTTTCCTTCGTCAAGATGACAAGTAAGGCACACCCAAACTACTCATTTTCCCTTATGATCACTAAAGATCAAACTTGACACAACATGAAAAAGAGAACGACTCCCCTCTTCGAAAAAAGTGAAATGAGAGTTTTCAAGCCATCCGTTGAAAATTACTTCAAAACAGGAATCATCATATTCTGCCTTATAATTTTGCTTTTATTTGTTACCACCAAAGCAATTGAAAATAATCCACCTGCCAAGGCTAACTCATTCATTATCCTGTTTTTCTTATTTATAATGATCCTTTCTGCTCATTTGCTCTGGTTACTTAATATCTTCCGAGTTGATACAAACCATTTACATATTTATAAATGGCCTTTCTCAATTAAATATTCAATTGCTTGGAAAAATATAGAATCAATAATAATTGATAAGAAAATCATTGATCAGCATAAATCTCTCAGGATTATAATCAAAACCTATACAAACCAAAAGAAATCCTATCGCTTCCCAGTTTCCAACGAGGCCCGTCAAAGGTTTATCGAATTAGTAAAAACTAAAAATATTATAATAAAGAATCTCTCTTAGAATATAAATTCTGGTCTTTCTTATTAGTATTTAGGCAAAGCGCCAGCAACAAGTTAAAAAGCAAAATACACTAAGTACTGGGATTTCAAGTGATCTTTCCTTCGTCAAGATGACAAGTTTGAGCACTGACTAGCAGAATATTGGTATTCTACTAGTCAGTGCCCAAACAAAACACTACCAACGAAGAAATGTTTACGATCTTTTTCCCCATTTTTATAAAACCTTTCCAAAGAATCCAGTAGTTTTGTAGTATACACCCAAAACAGAAATCATTGTCTCAGTACATTCACTTCTTTACAAAACTACAATTGGTCTCTTTGCTGCTGCAGTTTTTGTTGGCGGCAGAAAACGGGTTGTATGCCAATGGTTATGAGGTAAATCTATTGCCTCACTACAACCAAACCGAGTGGGTGCGCGCGTTTTCCAGCAACAATATTGTTGTGCTAGATGATGCATCCTCCTCTGCTCATGTCTCTGGTCATCGCTCTAAGGCTGTATTCCAACGCATAGCCTACCATACCCAACAAGCAGTAAAAGTCACAGAAAAAATTGCTCATAACACCTTTCTTCATCTGAAAGCAACCCAACAAAATCGAGCTTTCCTGACCAGCACTCGTCCACTCAAAGCGACACCTCCTCCCCTTTCTTTGGTATAATTCACTTCTTTAAAACGCTCATAATCAGTAATATTCCATCAATACTTCTAGAATGATGGATAACTTCTGTATGTGCACACTTCATTTTTACAACCGTTTTCGGCCCATTTTTCCCAAAAAAGAGCAGGCCAGAAAACACATATCCCTGAATACAATGAATTTTCAAAAAATATATACAAACGTTTCTCGACAAATAGCTAAAGCCAATGGTTCTCCTATTGAGTATGACTTAGCCCCTTATCAGGAAATTTTGTCTCAAATAAATGCGTTGGAAGCAACGTTTACTGCCAAATCTGACCAAGCTTTGCAAACCTTTGCCCAAAAGTTAAAGCAACAAGTGCAGCAAAACCCAACGTTGGAAGTTATTTTACCTGAAGCTTTTGCTTTGTGTAGAGAAATTTGTCAGCGAGTCTTAGGAATGCGGCCTTACGATGTGCAAGTGCTGGCAGGCATCGCTTTACATCAAGGCAAACTGACTGAAATGAAAACCGGCGAAGGCAAAACCCTGGCCGCGGTATTGCCTACTTACCTCAATGCCTTGCTGGGCAAAGGCGTACATGTGCTGACTTTTAACGATTACCTGGCCCAACGCGATGCCACTTGGATGCAGCCAGTCTATGAGTTTTTAGGGCTTACCGTAGGTTATATACAGCAAAACATGATGGCAGAAAAGAAAAAACAGGCCTACCAATGCGACATTACCTATGCTACTGCCAAGGAGGTGGGTTTTGACTACCTCCGTTCTTTCATTGCTTATACTCCTGAAGAACTTCTACTGCGTCCGTTTCATTATGCCATTGTAGATGAAGCCGATGCCCTGCTTATTGATGAGGCTCGTAACCCCTTGGTTTTGGCAGGCAATATTCGCCAAACTACTCTGGACTTATATCACATTGCCCAATTTACCGAAACGTTACAACTAAGTACTGACTACGCAACTGATGAGTACAAGCGTAATGTGTTTTTGCTAGAGGCAGGCATACAGAAAATAGAAAGTCATTTCAAACTCACGAATTTGTACGAAGATACGCATCAGGAATTACTCATTGCCATCAATCTAGCACTTCAGGCCAAAACCCTGCTACATAAAGATATAGATTACGTGGTAAAGGAAGGCCAAATTAAACTCATAGATGAATTTACGGGGCGAATTGTAGAAGATCGAAAATGGCAAAATGGCCTGCAATCGGCAGTAGAGGCTAAAGAGGGAGTAAAAATTCAGATTGAGGGACAGATACTCAACACGATTACCTTGCCTCATTTTATCCAGCAATATCCCAAAATCGCTGGAATGACAGCCACGGCTCAGTTGGCCGCTGATGAATTTGCCGATTTTTATGGGTTGGCTACAGTAGTGATTCCGCCCAATATTTCTTCGCAAAGAATTGATCATCCTGATCTGATTTTTACCCACAAGGCCGCTAAAATGGCCGCATTGATAAAAGAAGTCAAGACAGTACATCAAACTGGCCGTCCTATTTTAATTGGCACCCTTACCGTCAAAGAATCGGAAGAAATTCAGGAAGCACTTCAGCAGCATCAGGTTTCCTGCACCGTACTCAACGCCAAACAAGATGCTCAAGAAGCAGCCATTGTGGCCAATGCCGGAAAATTAAACGCAATAACCATCGCTACCAATATGGCAGGTCGGGGGACCGATATCATGCTGGGAGGAAAAAACGGGGAACATCAGGAAAAAATTAAAACGCTGGGCGGGTTGTACGTTATTGGGACCAATCGGCACGAAAGCCGCCGAATAGACGATCAACTCAAAGGCAGAGCAGGGCGCCAGGGAGACCCTGGCAGCTCAAGGTTTATCATTTGTTTCGAAGATCATTTGATGCAAAAGTATAAACTCACGACTTTGTTGCCTAAAAAATACCGTAACATCCAACAAAACGAAGCCTTGCACCAAAACCGCATCATGCGTGATATTGCCCAGGCTCAACGCATTATTGAAGGGCAAATGCATGCCATGCGTAAGACTCTATACCAATATTCCGCTTTTATGGAGCAACAACGCAAGGTGTTTCACCAGGATCGTCAATCGCTCTTAAACCAGACCTACGATCAACCGCTGATCAAAGAATACCTTTTGAATCAATATGACCAGCAATGGTCCGCCCACTTAAACGAAGTGGCACAAATCAAGGAGGGTATTTATTGGGTGAGAGTCGCTGGTAAAACACCTTTTTATGCCTTTTGCCAGCAAGCAGACGCTCATTTTCTGAAAATACGCCAAACAATGGAAGCGCTCACCCAAGAAGTCGCCCAAAGCCCCCCGGATACCGCAAGTATACTCATCAAAAAACCTTCTTCTACCTGGACCTATGTAGTCAATGATAACCCTTTAGGCAATGAATTGGGCCTGGCCCTTACAGGAAATATCGGGCTACAATTAGACCCTTTTGGATTGCTTGGTGTGTTAGTCATGGATATTGCCAGAAGATTTAAGAAGAAGAAGAAGTAATGGTTTTACAGGGAAATGGAGGGGTGCATCAACTCGATTATTGGGGGCTTTTATTCTATGAACAAAACACTGAAAATCATTGTACTTAACCAAGTATTTTTTGAGCTTAACTTATAAGGTTTTTGAGTAGGATAGACAAAATTATTTTTTTTCGGAGGCTAACTATCTGAAATTTACTCAGTTAAAACTTAACAATTACATAACATGAGTAATATTGGTGGAATGCAAATTTTGTTAGAAATTGACAAAATCAATCTTACAATCAAAAATTATCTTTAAACAATTAAATAATTAGTTATGGCAACTTATCCTGTAAATTGTTCTACCCTTTTAGTGAACGACATAACCGCTGAAACTGAAGTAGTTTTAGTGGACGGCATGCAAGTAGCAACCGTTAAATATGTAACTGCCGCTGGAATCTTAGGTAGCGTAACTTTAAGCCCTGTACAACCCAAAGCCGAATTTCTTGAGTACACATCTGGTAGCCAGAAATTATTCATCGAACTTGTTCAATTTAGAGCTGCATTTGGCTTAACTGCTGGACAAGTTTTCAACATAGGCTCAGCTACCGATCAAAGCGGTGAAAACCCTCAAAACTTCGCGAAGCAAATTTGTTCTTGGCAATAAGAGGAGTCTAATACCCCAAATTTCTATGTAGTTAGTTAATTAATAACCAGTGATTAGCTAACTACATGCCAAAGCTTCCTGTTGAGCACCTTTTGCGCTGACTTTATCATTTTTAGCTAAAGACCATACCAGTTGTAACAGACTGTTTTGTTTTGGCCAAATTTGCCGAAGTGATTTCCCTACATATCTAAATTACTCCGACTTTGAAGAAGCCTTGTTTAAATCATATACACAAATTCTTTGAGGCACGATTTGCTGGAGTTATATCTGGAGTGATCCCAAAACATATTCTGAAGTTACCCAGTCGCTTATGAATTCCGCCTGGCATTTTAAATGGGCCATGGTAGGCTTGATTTTCTTTGTTGTTTTTTGTAGTCAAGCCGTAGCTCAAGGTACTCCCTCAGCTTCGGACAGTATTATTTTACAACCTGGCGATAGTAGCGGACGTCAGTTTGGGGATTTATTAATCAGTTATAGGATCGATTCTTTGGGGAAAAATGTTTTTTGTGTGCTGATGCTGAATACCCAATTGGTAGGGTTGCAAAATTTAACTCCTGACGTACCAGTGTACAATTTTGAGGTCAGGCTGGCTGGCTCTTGGGCCAAAGGCAAATTGCAACTAAAGAGTGCTACTCCTCCACAGATTTCAGTTTTGTATGGAGATTTTACCTATTCGGCGTTGGGCAGCAATGGAAGCTTTAGGTTTACTGGCGATTTATGTGGCTGGTTTTCAGACCTTTGACACATCAACAATCCGTTTTTTAGCAAGGGAATCTATTTGATTCAACCCTTGATACCTCGCGCAATCCACAAACGATTATCCAAAGGTTTGCACCATCACTTATGTAAGCCTATACTAAATTAAAAAGCTATGGCTGGACTTGTTTTTTCCAACACTTCATCCGGAAATCCTTCACTGTATGATGCGCCCCCTTCTGGAAACTTTTATTGTGCGTTTCTTTTACCACAGGGAGCCACTAACCCTGGCGACAGCATCACTTTTGGGGACAGTCCCCAGTATCAGGGGTATTATTTATTTGGGCTAACTGCTCCAGCAGATCCGAATACCTTTGTGTCCAATGCCTGGGCTTATATAGCGAGTGTTCAGCAACCCAATCAAGCGGGCGGCATTGTGTGGTTTCAGGACATCAACGCGGCCAGTTATTCGTCGCAAAATGTACAATTAATCTACCTTCAGGCCAATGGTAACGAGGCGTTTACGCTGCTCAGCACTTATCAATACAAGTTTGGGAATGAGTTTGTAACCCTGGCCTTAAACGCCATCCTGGGTTTGAGTATCACCTTGGATACTACCAACAATCGGTTTCTATTTGCCGGAAATAGCTTTATTAGCTTTTCCTCCAATTACCTCAACTCAAACACAAAAGCAGGCAATAGCCTGGAAATCCCCCTAACGGGCGCGGCCCAGGCAGGCATGCGTTTTATCTTAGGATTCAACTATGGCATTGACTTCGCCGCCTTTGATACTGCCCAAAAATATTTCTATCATGATCAGCTCACTCAAGCCAATCAAGAGATTAGCTATCCTCCCCTGCAATATGGCAGTCAAAATGTGTATGTAGGATTTCAGGCCAGTATTCACCCTCTAGACCTCTTCAACACGGTAAGCATTAACACCTATTTTGCTTTTTTGGGACAAAACGAATCTACTCCCAATTCCACTCGAACCGATACTGTGCTGGCGACCAACTACCGCACTGATTATGGGCTTGTGATTAATTTTATTCCCAACGCCAACTTTTCGACTTCTAATGGCTCCGCAAACATCCCGGGTACTACTACCTCTATGCTGCGGTTTTCGGAACGTTCACCAGGATCATCCCTGCGGTGGTACACCGAGCCTGCGGGCAACTTCCCCATTGCGCTCGATGCAGCGGATAAACAATATTTGGATGCACAAAATCAAGTGCGCATGGTAGTTGGCCTCTCAGGTACCGAATCTGTCAGCGTAACGCCTCAGGTGGATGGCCAAAACACCGCTGACCAGGTTGCTTATGTGGCCAATCAAAAGGCCTTTGCTGTGCAGTTTCCAATAGAAGAACTTGAAAACAAAGTAGGGAATAACATGCAACAAGTCTGGCTGGACAATACCGGGGTTACTTCCTGGGTAAACATTGTCAAAGGCGACGTGAGCAATGCCGAAAACATTTACCACACCCAACCCCAGGGAGGAGCCTTGTTTGCGATCGGTCAAGGTACTTTTACCAGTAATTCAGGCTTTTTGGGATATTATACCACCAACTCAGGCGTGTTAAGCAAGGCTTCTCCTCCTGCTACCTTTCCGATGGTAGGCTATGGCCAAACCGTGGGTATTATGCCTCCTTCTTCCAAGGTAGATATCAATGCCTTTGAGCAGCAAATCCTGAGTCCGTCCCGTAAATACATTCTGACTCAATTATTGATTGATCAACTCGAAAAACATCCCCTGGAGAAAGAAGAAATTGTACAAGCGACCAGTCCTCAGGGTTTTTACCTTGAGGTAGACCAAAAGACCGCCATTTGGAAACATATGCGTTTGGCCAGCAACCAGTTTATTCGGGGCGATGGAAACCTTTCGCCAGTGTATACCTTGGAATTTAATGATTTGGGCGCCACGCTGCAGGCCGCGTTGCAAACCAATCAGCTGTTTTTGGTGATTTCTTTTGATAAAGACAATGTGCTAGGGAAGTTTAAACATTTGATGGAAATAGAAGATTGGCCTTTTAATATTGACGTCCCCAAAACAAGTGAGCCTGGTCAATACAAAAACGTCATCATTTTTAAATATTGCAGTGGCACCTTAGAAGACCGCGTACAAAACATCCAGTACTGGACCAGCCCCGACGAATTTAACGATACCTCCAACAATGGTGTACCCAACCTGGCCATGTGGCTCGATGAATATATCCAGGAAGGAAAAGCCAAATACGCCACTGACAAGGATGCTGACTATCAGAAGTTTTATGAAGCAGTTACCAATCCGCACTGGCGGGGTATGATTGCCCTCAAGGTAGACATTCCTTTGACAAGTTTTCCAGCCGAGCTGCAAGGCTTGCTGGCAGGCATTGATTTGGACGAATTCAATGCCCATCATTTTGGTATTGACCTAAGCATTGTTACCAATCAAGCGGGAAATTTGGCGCTGCAGCCCACCAGTTCTTTGTTTGGCCTGATTGATTATGAGGATGTCGTGTTTGAAGCTTACAACAGCGATATCGAAAAATACCAGGCTGAATCCCCCATCAATACGTCGGTAGATTACCTGTACAAGGTATTGCTACTTAAGGTGCTCTTTTTCAACTCCAGGATTCAGAATTTCAATAGTTACCTGGCCTTGACCATCAATACTTTGTTTGGAGAAAAGGTGCAGTCGGATAACCGGGAAAACTTGCAGATTTTGGAAGGGACCTACGAAAACCACAATGGGGTGCCCGCTTACACTTTTAACTCTACCGATGACAATGTGATGTATCTGGAGAGTGAAGTGATTCAAAATATTGAAATCACCAAGGTCAATTATGTAACCTTGGTACCACAAGAAGACCCCAATAGCACCGAGGATGTAGAATCACGCTTTTCGTTTTATGGGTACATGAACTTTTTTGCCCTGAAAGGCTTCGACCTTATGTCTTTTGGCAATGAAATCGGCCAAGCCCCCAATGGCCGGGGAGCTGCTTTTGCCAATATGTACATTGATTTGAGCTTTCCGATCAATACGCCTACCACTCAAACCTTTGTTTTTGACATTGATCAAATGACTTTTGACTTGGGTACGAGCTACGCCCGCGACCTGAGTCTGTACCGACACTTTCCTTTGCAATTGACTGGACTGGTGTATGGCACCCGCGAAGACAGCCCCACCAGCCAGGGTTATTTGCCAGTAGTGGTCAAAGAATTGCTGCAAAGAGAAGAAATTTCCCGCGCCTGGTATGGTCTCAGTTTTAAACTAAATATGGGCACTCTGGGGGCCTTGGCCAGCTCAGCCGGTTGGGATACCACCTTTGTAGCTTCCTGGAACGTAGGCGGTAAAGGAGTCTCTGCCGGACTTAAGTTGCCAGGAGTCAACCCTCAGGCTCCAGCGCTGAGCCTACAAGGGGTGATCAGGGTAGACATGGGAGCCATTGTACTGGAAGATACCAACTCAGGAAAAAATCCAGAAGAAAATGAGGTAGCCTACCTCATGACCATCAAAAACATTGTATTGAAGTTTTTAAGCCTGTCTTTTCCAGCAGATGCCAACATAGATTTCTTTTTGTCGGGCAACCCCAACGACAACGCCCCTCCCGAGAGTCTGGCCTGGTTTGCTCGTTATGTAAAGTCCTGATATGATTCGTTCACCTTTTTATCCCTTTAAAATCACTTGATATGGCAGATACCTCTCTACTCGAAAGAATAAATACCGCCACCAATGGAGTCAATCAGGATAACTTCGCCGCAAAACAGGCGGAATTAATGACCTTTATCGCACAATTGAATAGTGAAGATGAAGAAATTCGTATTTGGATACCCAACGCAAGTAACTTTGGCCACCAATCTACCTCAGTACACATTATGTACAGGCTGGCGGCCATGGGCGCAAAAAAAATACGCATTATATATGCCCCAGGAGAGGAGAACGAAAATTGGAAAAAGCTCTATATTTTGATCCTGGGCTTGCCAGCTAAGCCAGTTGACCAGTATGAATTAGATAAACAAACCACGCTTTATTTCAGTGAGGGTTCCGTATCAGAACCACTCTCGCTTTCCCCTTTTGGCATTACTGGAGGATGGGATGGTAACAGTGAAGACGCTATAATAAGGTTCTTAGTGGGAAATTTTTGTTGTTTGCAGCCATTTTTGTGGACTGGGGCTCATCAAGGAGAGAATCCTTTTATAGCAGCTACAAATAAGATGTATATACTAGAAGACGAGGAGGAGGAAGACGTTGTAACTATTCCTTTTCCTCCAGAATACCGCATGGTGCAAAGGGGGTATTATTTTGAACAGCCTACATTGACAAAAAAAGATTGGGAAGAATTTACCAGACGTAATTCAAAGCAAGCTGAGCTGATAAAAACAATTGAGGAGTTGGTTTTAACCCATCAGGCATTGCTGGTGCCAGTGTACTTCTCCCCAGGACGAGCTATAGCAGAGTTTCACGATCTTTTTTTTAACCTTTTTCTAGGGATCAGAAGCTTTCAGGAGCGAGTAAAAGCTGGCCCCGTAATCGTGTTGGTCATGAGTAGACCACAATTAAAAGGTTATGAAGCACTAGAAGCTACTTTTAATGGTGATGCAGTGTATAATCCATTCAGAAGCGGAAACATTGTCACTCGGAAAAGAGACGACCAAAGTTACCAATATTTAGAAAGCATGGGCTATATCAATTTTTTGCAGAATGATGTGAGGTTGTTCAAAGATCAGGAGATTACAGGAGCTCAATTAGATCATGCTATAAAAAGCCATTCTCTGGTGCAGGTTTCGGCCCTGGAGTTACCCAGGGTAGTGTTTGACTACATGTATGGGCTAAGCAACCTAACTATGGTTTTTGAAGGGGCTGGTACTGGAAACCTGGTGATAAATTTAGGTAAGCCCTTTATCAGGATAAGAGGGGCAGATGATGAAAATACAAAAACTTATACTAATATGTACCGAACCAATCTGAACCCAACCACCAATACTCCTTTTGCAAAATATGGGGAAAGATTGGCAGTAACCATGGAAACCAATGCTGATAAATGGGAAGATTTAATGAACAGCTTCTCAGAAAAACTGCCTGATGAATTCATTGGCGACTTTTTAATAGATGCCAATCGTCCGTACCCTTCGTTATACTATGCCTTTCGCCAGCAACGAGAGTTTTACCACAGTATTTATGAAGACAAGTTGTTGGTTGCGCTTCATTATTGGCTATCTATTACACCACAATAAGCTACACAGTTATGGCAGATCGACTCATTGACATCAATCAGGCAACCAATCAAAGCAATGTACTTGGTTTCGCTCAAAGCGAACAGCGGCTTAAAGAGTTTATCGCCGAACTCAACCAAAAAGGCGGCGAAATTCGCATCTATATACCCAATGCAAGCAACTTTGGTCATCAGTCTACCTCGGTGCATATTATGTATAGGCTGGCAGCTATGGGGGTAAAAAAAATACGCATTGTGTATGATCCTGGAGATGATAACTGGGACAAACTCTATATTTTGATTCTGGGCCTGCCTTATGAAGAGGTTGACGAATATCCATTAAATGCACAAACCACGCTTTATTTTAGTACCGAAGGCAGCCCTCTTTCCGAAACCATGCCTTTGGGCATTACCGGAGGCTGGGATGGCAACGAACAGATGTTTAAAAAACTTGGCTTGCAAGTAGACGATTTTTGCCGTTTACAACCTTTTCTGTGGGGCACTGTAGGAGGTGATGTTGTTTCACCACAAGAACTCTTTTTAGGAAAGGTAGCGCAAGGTACCTGGGAAGGTTATACAGTTTCTTTTCCCAAAACATACCGCATGCTACAGCGGGGGTATTATTTTGACCAACCTACCTTGACAGCAAAAGATCGAGAAGAATTTACAGAACGTAATCCAACGCAAGCTGAGCTGATAACCACCATTGAAACCTTGGTTTTAACCCATCAGGCATTGCTGGTGCCAGTGTACTTTTCCCCAGGACGAGCTGTAGCCACATTTCACGATCTTTTTTTTAATCTTTTTCTGGGGATCAGAAGCTTTCAGGAGCGAGTAAAAGCTGGTCCTGTAATCGTGTTGGTCATGAGTGAACCACAACCAAGAGGCTATGAAGCATTAGAGGCTACACGTAGCGGTGCGGCAGTGTACAATCCGAGCAGGGAGGAGAAGGGAAAGCTTCTCATTTTCGAAAGAAACGACCAAAGGTATCAGTATTTAGAAAGCAGGGGCTATCTGAATTTTTTGCAACAGGATGTCAAGTTGTTCAAAGATAAAGAGGACGTTTCAGGAATTCAATTAAGTGAGGCTGTAAAAACCCACTCTTTGGTACAGGTTTCTGCCTTGCTTTTACCCAGGGTAGTATTTGACTATATGTACGGGCTAAGTAACCTGACGATGATATTTGAAGGAGCTGGTACTGGAAACTTGGTGATGAACTTGGGCAAGCCTTTTATCAGGATCAGAGGAGCAGATGACAAAGGTAAACACATCGAGGGAAAACATACTGAAGATAAGTACACCAATATGTACCGAACCAACCTGAATCCAACCACCAATACTCCTTTTGCAAAATATGGGGAAAGATTGGCAGTAACCATGGAAACCAATGCTGATAAATGGGAAGATTTAATGAACAGCTTCTCAGAAAAACTGCCTGATGAATTTATTGGCGATTTTTTAATAGATGCCAATCGTCCGTACCCTTCGTTATATTATGCCTTTCGCCAACAACGGGAGTTTTACCACAGCATTTATGAAGACAAATTGTCGCAGGCCCTTCATTATTGGCTATCTATTAGACCACAAGAAAGACAATAAACTATACCGCTATGGCAGACACATTACTACAAGACATAAGTCAAGCAACCACCCAAAGCAACACTGAAAACTTTAAACAAAGTGAACAGCGGCTACTGAAGTTTATCGACGAACTCAATCAGAAAGGGGAAGAAATTCGCATCTGGATACCTGATACCAGCAACTTTGGTCATCAGTCTACCTCGGTGCATATTATGTATAGACTGGCGACCATGGGCGTACAAAAAATACGCATCATATATGTAGTAGGAGAGCATGACGAAAATTGGGAAAAGCTCTATATTTTGATACTGGGATTGCCGCCTACGCCAATCAATAAGTACCTGTTAAACGATAAAACAACCCTTTATTTTAGCAAATTTGAGAGTGAAAATGAGTTTAATAAGGTTATGCCTCTAGGTATCACCGGAGGATGGGACGACAATAGACCTGAGGGTCCAGGATATTTTCGAGTAAAGGATTTTTGTTGTTTACAACCATTTTTGTGGGAAGGAGTCCCGCAATATAAGATTTCAGCTACAAATGTAATTTATACCGCACCAAATCAACCTAAAAAAAATCCTAAGGAGTGGATCTATGAAACCGAAGAATTTCCTGAAACATACCACATGGTGCAAAGAGGTTACTATTTTAGTCAGCCTACTTTGACTGAAGGTGATTTGGAAGAATTTATAAGACGGGAGGGCAAATCACACAAAGTTGGGCTTATAATCAACATTAAAGCCTGGGTTGAAAGTGGTAGAGCCCTGCTGGTACCCGTATATTTTTCCCCAGAGCGAGCTGTAGCAGAATTTCACGATCTTTTTTTTAATCTTTTTTTGGGAATTAACTATTTCCAAAAAAAACAGCCCTCCCCCCTTCCGGTGATTGTTTTGGTCATGAGTGAGCCTCAGCTGAGAGGTTACGAAGCACTAGAAGCAACATTTAACGGCAGTGAAGTATATAACCTAAGCATACCTAAAGAAACAAGGATTAACGCTGATTTGAAAAAGGACAGCCAAAGGTACCAGTATTTAAAAAACATGGGCTACCTGGACTTTTTGCAGAATAAGGTCAAGTTGTTTAAGGACGAGGAAGTTTCAGCAGCTGAATTAAGAGATGCTGTAGCAAAATATTCTCTAGTGCAGGTTTCTGCCATAGGTTTACCCAAGGTAGTATTTGATTATATGTATGGTTTAAGCAACTTAACCATGATATTTGAAGGGGCTGGTACCGGAAACCTGGTGATGAACTTGGGTAAGCCCTTTATCAGGATAAGAGGAGCAGATGATGAAAATACGCAGACCTACCTCAATATGTATCGTACTGATCTGGCACCCACCGTCAATACTCCTTTTGGAAGGTACGGAGAAAGATTGGCAATAACCATGGAAACCGATGCCTACAAATGGGAAACTTTAATGAATAGCTCTCCAGAAAAGCTGCCTGATGAATTTATTGGTAACTTTTTAATAAATGGCAACCGCCCGAATACTGATTTACACCATGCATTTCTTCAACAACAACAGTTTTACCACAGCATTTATGAAGACAAGTTGCTGGTTGCGCTTCATTATTGGCTATCTATTAGGTCACAAGAAGAGGAACAATAAACGATACCACTATGGCAGACACATTACTACAAGAGATAAGTCAAGCAACCATTCAAAGTAACACTGAAAGCTTTAAACAAAGTGAACAGCGGCTACTGAAGTTTATTGCTGAAACCAATAAGCAAAACAAAGAAATTCGTATTTGGCTACCTGCTTCCAGCAATTTTGGCAACCAATCCAGCTCGGTCAATATCATGTACCGCTTGGCAAGCAAAGGGGTTCAAGCCATTCGTCTGGTTTATTTCAACGGTGATGAACAGGTGGGTAGTAACTGGGAAAAACTCAGAATATTGATTTTGGGGCTTCCTGAAAAACCACCAGCAGCAGGTTATCCCTTGCCTGGAACGAACACCACGCTGTTTTTTTCGGATGTGACCAATGATCTAGACTCAGGTAATTGGAACATGCCTTATACAACACCTTTAGGTATTACTGGAGGCTGGGATAATGAAATCATTCAAATACTGGATGCCATGGATATAATAGATTTTTGTTGTTTGCAGCCTTTCTTATGGAGAGCACACCAGGAAAACTCTAATCTGTTGTACATTACCTGCATAGATGAGTCAACAGAACAAGACCAGGAAACTTATTTTTTCCCAAAGGAATACCGAATACCAAATCGCGCTTATTATATCCCCAACCCAACATTGACTCCATATGACAGACAGACCTTTGAAAAAGTGAACCCCCGAAAGTTTGGAGCAGTAACCACCATTGAGGCATTGGTAGATGAGGGTAAGACTCGGTTGGTTACAGTTTATGTTTCTGAAAAACGGGTAGGCGATTTATACGAGATTCTGTTTAATCTCATTCTGGGGATTATCTATTACCAAAAGAAGCATGTCCAAAAAGTATTGATTGCATTGCCCATGAATCCACTTCCGGGCACAATGGACGCGCTTCAATACCTGCTTAATGGTTTCGTCGTTACTAAGCGTAAAATCGAGGGCAAAAATTACCAGATAGTAACCCGTGAAAAAGACGCTTTCAAGAATCGCTACAATTACCTCCAGAGCAAAGGTTATTACGAAATATTCCAAAGAGTAACCATTCTCAAGGAAGAAGACACGACTGGAGAGAACATTACGAAAGCCATCAATAACCCTGCTTACCAAATTGTGCTGGCCAATATAGGCAACGTGCCCAAAGTAGTGTTTGATTACTTGTTTAGCCTGAATAACCTTACCTCGGTATTTGAGGGCATGGGTACCGCCACTCTGGCCGTAAACCTCGGCAAACCTTTTATCAGGGTCTTGGGAGGAAACGACCTCACGAACCTATACCGCCAAGACTTGGACGATCCAAGTAATACTGAATTTGGTAAGGATGGAGCCCACATAGCAGAGATAACATCTCAGAAACAAATTTTATGGAACCAAGCGCTTGGTTCCTCGAATCCACCCAATACCTCAAACCCTGATGAAGTCATTGGCGACTTTTTACTCAATGCTAACAATCCAGACGATGGCAAAAAGGAGGGTGATAATTGGTATAAATTTTTTAAAAACCAACGGAAATTCTTCCACGACGAAGAAAATGACAAGCTCATGCAAGCGCTGAATTATTGGGCCTCTACAAGGTATGCAGACTACGACACATTAAACTAACCAAGAAAACACAAATCCCGCTCATGGAAACCACTACTTATACCTCGCTTGAAGATTTATACGATACCATTACTGCCAACATCCAGAATGGCGTGATTAACCTGGTTCCCGATGTTTTTAATACGGACCCTATTGGCACTTATCTCAGTGCTATTATAGTAGGCAACACTTTTACCATTACCAAAGCGGTGCTGGATCCTCCCACCTGGACCAGCGGCCTGGAATCTTTCATCCTAAGTGGATTGACCGACTCGTTAGGGGTGTCGCAAACCATCAAAATGAAGTATTGGTATAGCAATGCGGGCATTGTAACAGCCTATGTGGCTACCGATGAACAAGGTGTATGGAGCCTGCCAGGGATTAACTGGTTTTCATTGTCCAAGCCATTTATTGGGGCTACCGTATACGATCAGCCGTTGCCCGTAGTAGGCACTGCCGGAGGAGAAGTACAAGTGAGTAGTTTGGTCAACGTAACTTTGCAAACGACCTACCCCAACATACAGGATAGTTGGGTACTTAGCGGTATTTTTAAAGAACCTTATCCTAATATTTCTAATTTTTACCAGCTCATCGGAGGCATCAACCTTACCACCTTTTTGCCTCAGCCATTCAGTACTATTACCGACTTGGGTCTACAAAAAATACAAATGAGCTACAATACAAGCTCGAGCCAAATGGAATACATTGGTTTGACGATGGGTACTTCTGAGGATTATCAGTGGACGCTCATTCCGGGTAAAATTGTGGTAGAAGGCTTGGGCATGACCAGCCTGATCACCCTACCAGGTAGCCCCAACTATACCGTTTATTTTACCATTACCGGAAACTTTACCATTGGCCCTCCCGGTGCCAACATTATGGAAGTGGTGGCCGAAATACCCAACTACAGCGCCACCGTAGAGCTTAAAGAAGGTACCATTCAACTGGGCGATGTATTTACCTTGTTTTTGCCGGGTGTCACCATCGACTTGCAGTCCGAAGTGGTGCAGTTTCAAATGCTGATTGATCCTACGTCTCAGTTTTATTATTTATTTACCGAGGTAGTCTCAGACTGGACTTTTCTCAATATTCCAGGGTTGATCTCTTTTACAATGGTAGGCATGATCCTGACCATCAACAGCCAACAGGGAACCACTGAAGGAATGTTTACCGGGAATTTTCACATTGGGGTGCCCAATGGGGGGCTTGACCTGACAACCTACGCCGGATACGAAAACGCAGCCTGGGTGTATGGTGCCAAAACTAAAGAAGGGCAAGCCATTTCGCTCACCGATATTGGCTTTACTTTTCTACAACCTTTTGGCTTGACCGAAATGCCCGAGTGGGTGCCTAATCTTTCCATTAGCGATGTAGAGTTTGGGGCCATTATTCCAGATGATCCCAAACTACCTGATGTTTACAGAGTCAAAGGCACCACCATTTGGAATCTTGAGATCAATAGTTTTAAATTTTTGGGGCTGGAAACTACCCTGGAGATCAACTTTACCGGAAACGATGTCAATAGCTACGATACCGCAGGTACCCTTACAGGATTGGTTACCATGATGGGGTTGGTATTTCGCATTGGTTACAAATTTGGACAACCCGCAGAAGAGGTTTTTCTGAGGTGGGAAGGCATTGTAGCTACCTACGTGCACCATCGTGTAGAGCAATACGACCTTATTAGTGTATCATTTGACAACATGTCGCTGGGGGGTATTATTACCGAACTGGTCCGGGGTTTTAACCCAGGTTTTGAATTGCCTCCTCCCTGGAACTTACTCAACAGTATTGACTTGTCTGGGTTTTCTTTTGAGTACAAAAGGCATCTCCTTGATCCGGCAAGAGACGAATTAACTATCAAATATGATAACTCCATCAATTTGGTTTTTATAGAATTTTCGGCCTTTACCCTTACCAAAAAGCAGGTAAAAGTGGACGGAAAAATGCAAGGAGAAGTTTTTCTGGGCTTTGAAGGCTCATTTTTGGGCATACCCATCGAGGCGGGCAATCCGGCTACCGAAGACTTGGCCGGAGAGGGAAGTAATGTGCAGGACATGCCTACCGTACCGGGTATGGGTACTTTCTTCTTTGATTTACAGTTTTTGGGGCTGGGGCAACATTTTCGTCTGAAAGACCCTGCCAGCATTGACAGTGTAGAGCAAGCCATTAACGAACTGGAAACCGCCTTTAAGGATCCTCAGAACCAGCTAATTTTTGACCAAAACAGTGGCTGGCTGATCGGGGCAGACTTTACCATGTTTAGTTTTTACCGAATGGCCTTTGTGTTCAATGACCCTTATTTGTACGGCTTGTTTATCGGTATATTGCCACAAGCCCAGCCTTTTGGTGGCCTTCAGTTTCAAATTCTCTATAAAAAAATAAATGATAACATCGGCGTATACGATATCCGTTTGCAATTGCCCGATTTGTATCGTCGGATAGAGCTAGGGACGGTATCTATTACTATTCCCAACATTGGCATTAAAATCTACACCAACGGAAACTTTTACATTGACATTGGCTGGCCCACCAGCATTACCGACTTTTCCCGCTCGTTTACCCTCCAAATCTTTCCTTTTACTGGGTCAGGAGGTTTTTATTTTGGTTATCTGAGCGGAGCCACCGCCACTGGCTTGCCCGATCCAAACAATGGGGTGTTCAACCCCGTGATTACGGCTGGTATGGCCTTGTCGGTAGGCTTAGGAAAAGATCTGAATATTGGTATTTTCAAAGGAGGTTTTGCCTTGACTGCTGTAGGTATTTTGGAAGGTACTTTTGCGGTGTACAACAATTTTGAAAATCAAACCGACTACTATTACCGTTTTAGTGGCACGGTGGCTTTCACTGGAAGATTGTATGGCAAAGTATCACTAGGCATCATCTCGGCAGAGTTTGACACCACGGCTTATGTGTCTTTGGTGATGGTGATAGAAGCGTACAAAGCGATTCCTATAGATTTTGAAGTCGGCTTTATGATCAAGCTCACGGTCACGATGAATCTGGGACTTTTCAAAATCAAGATAAGAATCAAGTTTAGTTTTACTTTCCATATTTCTTTTGAAATTGGCCAAGACCGCACCAGTCAGGCTTTGTGGAATCAACGACTGAACGACGATGCAGCAATCCTGCCTGCCTCTGCCAAGAGGATTGCTTTCCCTCCGGTGACGCTCAAATGGCAACCAATTATAAACGACACCGCCGATACTTACGGCCTGGATTTGTATTTCTTTCCGCAACTCACGGTTTCGGGCGAAGCCCTTCAGATACCCGGTTACACCAAAGGATCGCAGTATGTGAGCATGCTGTACCTAAACCTGACCCATGACAACCAAGGCACTTATACGTATGCTGGAATGGACGCCCTCGCTTCGGGTTTATTGTACTGGGCTATAGGAGCCTTGGTAGGAAGTAGCCAAAATGGGTTGAACTTGAGCTGGCTACAGACGCAAACTGTGACCTTGTCACAATTGGAATTACTATTCTGTTATTTTGATACCCGCCCCGACAATCTGGCTCCTTTCAATTATCAAAACCAAAGTAACAATGACCTGGAAAGCTTTCTGGAAAACTTGTTCACCATTGATATATCCGCAGTCAATGCCTCTACCAATCAGGAGCTTACCGCCAGTGTTTTCCCAATGTTTCCCAATTTGCAAATGCAGACTCTAAAAAACGGGACTCAAGACAATTCGGTAGACTTTTCCAGTTACTCTATGACAGGTAATCAGGGGTATATAAAAGAAGTATCAGACATACTACAGCTGCTAGGGGTTGATTACTCCAGCCCTGTTACTCGAGCATATTATGACAATGATTTTTGTGCAAATGTGACCGATCCTGATTATGAAAATCAGCTTGACTTGTCGATGGCCACTTTCATTTTTAATGATTTTATGTCATTAATCACCAAACAGGTGCTACAAAATGCCATAGATTACTTAAATGGGCAAAGTAATGAATCAGGGGTAATTCAAGACATTGTCACCAACTCCACCAGTGATGTACAGCAATTGGCAGGAATGGCTTCTCGCTTTATGTTGCACGGCTTAAGACTCCCCCAACCACCCGATGTACGGTCGGGAGAGATTCAGCCACTCTATGTATTAACCGGGCAACAATTCAGCATTCCTTCGCTGACACAAGGGGATCAATTTGATATTCAACTTACCAACAATCCATCCTGGATTCACTTTGTACAACCTGTGGGTAGTGCTTTGCAGGTAAGCCTAAACGATGCCGAAATTTCGCGGATCAATACCTTCAATACTTTAACCCTTAGCCCCACCGTGCTGAATGGTTACCCCAAAGCCATTACAAATTTTGATGATGCGCCACAAAAGTATTCCTTAAATGACCCGCAAAACTGGGATTACCCAGCAGAGTATTTCTCGAGGTCAGACCAAAACCCTACGTTATGGAAACTCCCCCCCGACTTTGCAGTCATGATCGCCCAGCAGGAAGGTCAGGCATTGGGCTTAGAATTGCTTACCCTGACCAAAGAGGGCAATACTACCAAAGAAGGTAAAATACACCATCACCAATGGGGTACTTTCATCAATGTAACCTTACAAAACATTACCTCCCGCGATTTGCTGGATACTCCCATTGCGGGAAATGTTTATCAACTGGTGGGAGCCGATGATACCAGCATAGCCTTGCTAGAGCAAATGTTGAAATACCTGAACACCAACCGAAACGGCAACGATGATTTTATCACCCAAATCAATGCCTTGATGATACCTGACCCCACTACTGGAGATTCAGGGTATGTATCGGCTGCAGGCGGGGCGTTAAATATGGCGATTGTACAGGCCAATTTGTCTACCGAAACCAATCCCCCACCTGCGCTCCGATCAAAAGCCGCCGTACCTGCGCAACCCATTAATACGCTGAACACTCCTGGAGATTTTATTACGCTACTTTGGGAATGCAGCATTGTGAGGTCGGGAGGCTATTATTTTTACTACATTACCGAAGGGGACAGCAAAGGATTACCCGATTATTTATTTACCAAGGATGGAAACGCCCAATTACAGTTGCTCATTACTTACGACGATTTCATTGCTTATCCCTTTATCAATGCCGTAGTTACAGGTGATTCGCTGGATTTGTCTAAGACAATTGTATATGCAGAAACCAAAGACGTTACTGTGCGGGTGGCTACCCTGCCACCGGGTGCGGTGGGTTATGAATTGGCCCGAAAAAACCCTGGAGAATACCGGCCTACTACCGACCCGCCCTCTCCGACACAAGACCAAACCTATTTACAGCAGCAGTTTAACTTACTAGGAGTTACGTTGCCTTCTACCATATACCAAAACTACTTACCGGCCGGGCCTGTCAACGAAGGCCGGGATGATATAGACGACATAGATGATTACATTGGCGAATGGTATTACAACTCGGTGATCCCTTATTATAAATTTGTTCAGGACGAAGCCTCAAACATTAATCATTATCCGAACCCATATGCTGGCTTGGGTGATAACGTCGCCATGCAACTCAATTGGCAGGATATGTTTGGAAACCTTCCAAACTTGTCTCAGAGTCTGTCAAACGCCCAAATGCAATTGTTGTATACCGATCCTATTGTGGCCTTGTCTATGTGGCCTTCACTGACTGGCTATTTTCTGTTTACAACTATAGCAAGCACCCCCACTTTGCAATTATCGTTGTGTTTTGATGTTACTCGTTATCAAGAACCTGATACGGCTCGCAACAACGCCAGCATAGATTTGGAAACCTACGTGCTACTGTATTATCAGCTCACCAGTGGTGATTTGGCAGTGTCTTACCGTTCTACAATTGATGGAACCCAAGCAGACAAATTTGGACCAAGCCAAATGATAGACACCAACGATTTGGTCACTAATTTTGTGACGCCAATCATCGATTACCTCCAGGCTGTAGTTGTTCATGGCACCGCCAGTCCTTCAGGCATTCCTTCTCCTTACCAGGGAATGAGTAATACGGTAGACCCAAGCCAAGTGGCCAGTTATTCAGACACCATTCCTTTAATGGTGAATTTCAGTATGCAGCGAACGGCCCATGTAGATCCCAACTTTCAAAATGTAGAAAGTGTGGTGCATGCCGTAACCCCACTAGAACCCCAGGCAAAAGCCAACGCCTGTGAGTTTTCAGAATCAAATAACGATTCTCTCTCGTTGCAATACTTTGCCCAGCAATTTGAAAGCACTTTTCAAAATCAACCCACCCAAGGTATTTTGCTCAAAGTGGCCACCACCACCAACCTTGAACAAAGTGCCAGCAGCGTAGCCCAAACCCCTTCGCTTTGGTTTGTGAGGTTTGATAATACAGGCACCAATGGTATCTATTATACTTATGATAATTCTAAAGCCTTTTTCTTTGCTCCTATTCCTTTGTCTACCAGTTTGATTTCGTTACAGACCGCCATTAACAGTTACCAAACCGGACAGCCTTATCCTGTCGGCTCACCAGTGGTCAAGTCTTTTGTAGATGTTGATTTGGACGCCTGGGGCGAACAATTCTTAAATGCCGTAGACGCAGTACTGGCGCCAGGGTTGGCAGTACCTGCTTTTTTGCTGGATAATGGCGTAACTCTACAGTACATTTTGGATGCGAAGCAAACACTGGCAGAGGCTATAGAAGGCACCATTGACTTTATTATGGAAACCAGCAATGCAGACAAACAGATCGCCAATATTGGGAATGCCCAAGAAAAGTGGAAGCAGCAAATTTTGATTTCGTTGGGGGCTACTTACAAATACAGCGCAGCGGTGCAAACTCCAGTGCAGGTACAATCATCCTATACTGGAACCAATAATGAGCCTCCTACTCCACCTTATGTAGCCAGGCTTTACGGAGATGTAGTAGGAGAAGACCCGAGTAATTCTGGTACCTCCACCAAGGCATCTACTGAATATTCTCTTTCTACGGCCAAGCTACCATTGGGCAATGGCGACTCGTGGCTTACTTATTTATTTGAGACAAAAGATACCCCAGAGTACCGAAGTTTTGCATTTAAGAATATACAATATCAGGTAAGTCACCTGGAACAGGATATGACCAATGTGCCAGGAATTGACGATTATCTGGCCTCAACCTGGCTTACTTTTGTAATTCCAATTGACAACATAGGCGAAGATGTAGGCCCGGTAGAGATTCCAGTAGTGCTGCGATCTTACCCTACTCCTCCCTCGGTGACGAGTCAACAGCCAGAGTATCCAACGCAAAGCAACATTGAAACCATTGACGAGTCTCGCACCTGGAATTTTGAGTACATGTACACCAATGCCGTAGCGGCGCAGGATACCATCGAGACTCAGGTAGAACTCAATGTACCTGCGGCTACGCCAAATGCTCAAAAAGCGCTTGATGTACTCTCGTTGGATGATGCCCTTGCTCAGTTTGTAAGTGTTTATCCTCAAATTAATCAAGACTTTCAGACTTATCTTGCCCAGTTGACCCAACAAGACGTTATGGATGGAACCGATGTCTTCATCAATGCTAAGTTTGCCTTGAATGCCTTTGTTAAAATTGTAGGTCAGGTAGCCATGGCTTGGGGACAATGGAATCAGGTAAACCCAAGAACTCCTCAACCAATCTCCGCAAAGGCTGCAGTAGCAAGTCAGGAACCGATCAGGTTGTTGTACACCATGGAAGAGCTGCAAGATGATGGCGAACTAGTGCTGACGGTCGTGCCTTCAGCTACCAATCCATTCGCAAATGCTCCTACCGTGAACATCCCAGGGTATGAAACTGTACCTGTAGCCGCTAATTCATTCAAATATAAGCAAGGTAATCAGTTTTTGAGTTTTGACGATCGTAACAAACAACCTTTGCGACAGGTGATCTTACCAGGGTTGAACATTTTTAATGAGCAAAACGCCTGGGCAGGGGCATTAATTATTCGGAATGCAGACTTGCTACAAAACAATGAGGGAGGATTTTTGCCTACCAATCCAAGATTTATTTACCAAACCCCACTTGTCAAGTTTTACGATAAGTTGATCCCAGCCTTGTATTGCCCTACGGTGATTGACATTGCGACCATAGGGACTGCAACTTATCCGGTAAGCCCGCAAAGGACCCTGGCAGATCAAATGGGGGCCTTGTTTGATGCGCTTACAGATGGGGTAAATGCCGCACAAATAGAAATGAAAATGAACATCGCGTACAAATACGTGCTTGCGGATACTTCTTTTGCCATTACGGTACCTGTACTTTTGGCTACACCTTTTGCCCTCACTACCAGTGATCAAGGCAGCAGTTTTGCCACCCAGCTTACCAATAACCTGAATCAATGGCTGGATGACAACATTGCTGATACCTCTAATGGAACATTTGAATATACAATCAATGTGTTTTCTAACTATGACCCCAATATTCTTGTTTTTCAGCTTTCTTTGAAGCTTGCTATGTCCTCGGTATCTTCTTGATTTAGGATACTTCAGATAGCTGTTTCATAACAGGCGCTAAACCAAATAATGTTTTATGCAAAAAAATACCTGACAGGTTTTTTAGTGCGATCATCTGACTTTTAATAGTTACAATTCACCTGCAGTTTTTGGGTCTTACCGAAGGGAGACCCAAAAAAGCCACTCGAGAGCTGGAAGTCGTTTTATCACAAAATAAGCGTGGTTCCCAAAAGTAGTTCGCTCACCTTTGGTCTCCTTTCAGTAAGACCAAAGGCCCGAAATCATGAAAGATTAAGTGACTGCACTATAAAACCTGTCAGTTCACAATCCCGCAGAGCGGGGGTATAAAATTCTTCCAAAGTTATTTTTATTAAAGAAAGTTTTGTGGGGATAGACTTATGAGGCAGCTTCGTTTGAAGCCTTCCTGATCCCTTTACTGCTGTTTCCTTAAAGTCATTGATCGGGCCAGAGGCCCTCACACAACTCTCACTCACCTCAAAAGGAAACAGCATTAATCTATGGCAAAGAGTTATACGCACCCAACTTATTTATTCTTCCGTATATATAAAGAAAGGATCAAACAACTACCCCATGAAATTATCACCCTCTCACGCTTACGAAGATCAGAAAGCTAATCACATATGGAACAAATATGACACTGCAAAACAGGACGTTTTTTGGGGTAATTATGAAAAGCTTATAGCTGAAAACAAGCGTTCTCAATTAAACAAGCCACAAAAGACAAATAAAAAAGTAGAAAAAATCAAGTATCAAACTTTTGAGCGTTCTACCAGTGCCTACCTTTTCAATTTTCTTCTCGTTTTTTTGTCTCCGGTAATAGGTGTAGGTATTGCCTCGGAAGGTGGTCCTGCATTTATTATAGCAGTTGTCTTCATTTTATGTTTAACAATCTCTATAGCCGCTGCCCGAACTTTCAACAATTTTGAGGTGGACAACAATTACTTTTATGTACACAAGCCATTTTGTTTTACAAGAACTCCTTTCAAATGGAGTGAAATCGATGCGGTTATCCTTCAGAAAATGAAAAGTGATGATCATGTAAGCTTCTATATCAAACTAAAAACCAAGTCTAATGAATATGAGTTTAGTTATGGTTTGAATGGCGCAACGCATAAAAAGCTGATCACCATAATTAGGAAAAAAATACCTAATACCACTTTCAAAAAAATAAACTGCTAAGAATATTTATTCTTTCTGAAAAACTCCTACTACCCTCCTCCTTTTTCATATTTACGATGTCTATAAGGCAAAAGCTATTCAACACCATTTATTCTGAACACTCAAAATATCAATCATATGAAAAAGGTATTCACCCTCACACTTGCTTTAATAGGTCTTATCGTTTTAAATACCCAAGCGCATAGTTTGTACAAACCCAAGCCCAGCATTGCCCAATTCAAAAATGGAGAAAAGTTTACGGTAAGTACCTATGCTTCAGGATGTTTTGCCGTTTCTTCTACTTTATTGGTCATAGAGAAAACCAACAAAGGATACCTAGCCACTTACGACGCAGGCTCTACTCGCCACGACGAAATCTTGAAAAATAAAAAAATACGATCTGACATTCAGCTTCGCAAAAAACTCACAAAAACCGATTTGACTGCTTTATTGGCTTGGGAAAAACAACTCTTACAACGTGAAGCCAAAAACCCATCAGCTGAAAAAATAAGCATCAATTATCATTTTAAAGTAACCATTGCCAATGAATTTAGCCTGATGGGCGAAACTCCACCCAATGGTTATTATGAACTGCTTTATAAAATCTTTGGTAAAAAAATTAATGGATAAAATGCTTATCCTCAAATCTTCACTATGACCTGTAAAAGTGATTTCACAGGTCGTTTTTACTCGAGTATTTTTGTACAAAAACTTCCTCAAATATCACACATCATCCTTGCTCAAGTTGTTTTTTATTACTAACTAACAGACAATCTTTTCAAGAAAATACTAGCAAACAATTACCTATATATCAACTACTTATATTTTTATTCATAAAAAAAGAGGCTATGCCTGGAAATCTTTTGATTTTAGATGCGAATGACTATGATGTGTACCTTTTTAGGATGTTGGCTTCTCTTCAATATTTTGTAATCATCAACCTAATTTTCAGATATAAACATCCAACATCATGAGTAGTACAAGCGGACAATCCTATTACTTTGGGCCTCAGGTCTCAGAACAATACAAAGACGTGTTTAAAGTGTTTAGCGCTGCTGCAGGAAGTTGTGTGGCTGATCAACTCGCCACCGCTGACAGTGACGACAGTGCTAATAGACCTCTATTAGTGGTAGGGGGCACCCAAATGTCTATTTTTTCCAACAGCAATAGTGAACCTATCAATGTAGTCTTTCGGGGAGGGAATGCCCAAGGTTTTAACGAACTCACTGCTATTTCTCATATTGGGGTGGCTATGGGGTATTTTGCCCAACTAAAGCAACAGGGCAAACCTATTCGAGACACTAGTGGTGTAGCCAATATGACCAATTTCAAAACAAAGTTGGAAGCACTTTTGGCGCAAAACGAAAAAAATGACAATGACTATTGGCTAAACAAAGTTACTGCTAATGTCAACCCCTACTTGGTAACTAAAACAAGCCAAATACAGCAAATGATTAGTTATGCCTGTAAACATGCCATTGGATATATTACCAAATATCTTAATAATGAATCAGGCTATGACATGTCTTATCCAAGTTTACACACACACTTTTACAATGATGGTGAAGATGGTAGCGTAGGCTTCAACCAAATCATGGTTGCTACCTTTTGTCTGGTTACGGTGGATAGTGCTTTATATTTGAGAAATTTGATGATGGCCAGAGACGCTGATGGAAACCTCAAAATTCCATTTGATTGGTCAAAAGCCATTATCATGGTCAATGGACAAGCAGGAGGGATTAGTTCCGGCTTAAATACAGGTACCAGTTCTACCTATGTTACCCTAAGTGCCATTGCCGGGCGTGATTTGTCTAACCAAATTTTATTTGCTCCTTATGCCGTCCCAAGCTATGATGCAATAGTGCATGGAACCTACAGTAGTGAAACTGACCGTACCAAAGACTATAAGACACTGGCGAGTGCTTATCGTGGACAATATTTCAACTTGGTGGCCCGCCAATCGGTGGCCTATCAAATGTTTGATGAAAACGTACCTATGCTGCCTCAAACTTATCCTACCTGGGCTGATAGTGCAAACACAGTAAGTACCCTGATAGCCCGCATGAAAACCTGTATGGCCGATAAGCGACAACTCATGTCTAACTGCATCGCCAGTGCATGCGTCAATATGTTGGTAGAGGCTAACTGGGATATCTCAAAAATAAATTTACCAGGTTTTGATGATAACTGGAATACCTCAAGCACTTCGTAAACCTATTGCTTTTATATACAATACACCTACCCCACCAAGATCCTGTACTTGGTGGTTTTTTTATATAAAAGCTTCACCAACCTTTCAAGTGTAAGTTTATGAGGTGAATAGATTGCTAGTATTTGTCAAACTTTGAAACCTAAAAACTGAACAATACGAGTATACATTGAACAGTTCACCAAATAACTACACATATGACCCCGCGTTCTCCCAAACAAATTACGGCCAATTTTCAAAAGCACAATTATGAATCTCTTATTCATCAACTTCAGTTGGAAAATCAGCTTTTGAAAGAAAAAATTGGGTATGAAAATGAAGTAAATATGGCCTTGCAAACGATGTTGCAGGATTTACAAGAAGATCACCAAAAATTAAGCAACGAAAATCAAGAATTAAAGACCAAGCTTGCTCAATTAAATCAATAATCCTCTATTAAGTATTCCCTCTGAGTGTCATTGTCTGCGCTCAACAAAACTTTCAATCAAGACAAAACATCTCATTATTTCCAGCGTTTTTTTAGCGTACTTTGTAAGGCAACAATAAAGAAACTATGGAAGGTGAATTTGATAACAATCTCCAAAAAATTGATCTTAAGGCCCAAGATTTGGCCGATGATTACAACCACAATACCAGTGGTTTTGCCTCTCCAGCAGCTGTATATGCCCGTGCCCCACTCAATGTTTTTAGCTTTTTTGACAACCCAGAAGCCACGTACTTTTTCGAAATGACCAACGACTCTATGCAATTGGCAGGGCTTGAAGAACGCGACGTAGCAATTGTAGATACAAGCTATGCCGCTTTTTTGCTCAAAGATTTACTCGGCAGTATTTTAGTCATCGAAAAAGAAGGCGGGTTTACTGTAAGAAAATTAGTGCTTACTTCTGGTAAACACACCTACAGCCTACAAGCCGCCCATCCTACCTATCCCGATTATGAAATAGCGCCCAACGAAATACTCACGATATTTGGCAAAGTAGTGGGAGTGATCAAAAAATTTGACTAGAAAATGAAGAGACTAGAGCGAGAAAATTCCTGGATTGGTATTATGGATTGCAACAACTTTTATGCAAGCTGTGAAC
>DMXI01000204.1 GCA_003483885.1 Microscillaceae bacterium | reverse complement strand
GGGATTTACAATTAAATGGTTTCGCAATGCGTCGCAAAACATTGTCCTGAGCGAAGCCGAAGAAACTAACAATAGAAAAATTAATCATCAAACATTAAAAATAAACTAACAACCAAAACAAATACAAGTGATGAAACAATTCTACACCCTAGGCATTGTATACTTATTATTCAATACCGTGGCATTTGCCCAAAGCAAACTCCGGATGCAAGTACAAACCGACCACGAATCGGGAAGTACAACTAGAGTAGATGGCAAAGATTTTTACCTGACGGGAGGAGCGAAGGGAAATGTAATTAAATGGGATAAAAGAACCGGGAAAGTATTGTGGGTGATCAAAGCCCAACAATACGCGGTAAGAGAAATCCTGTTGTTTAAGGATGGTACCTTCATTTTAAAACGACAAGTAAAACAATGGGATGCCAAAACTGGAAAGTTGATCAAAGACTATCGAGTATTGGGTAAACGCCTGTTGCTTAATCGTAAAAGGGATAAATTATACGTGCATACCACCAATAGAAGTTTCCAGAAAACCATCATAGCTATAGACCTCAAAAAGAGAGCAAAAATAAGTTTTGGCAATCGTGCAAATGAAACGGATTCGGGATTAGAGCGAATTCGGTTTAGCCGAAATCAGCAATACATTTACTATAAATCAGCCAAAGACGGATTGAGTGTTTGGGACAAAGAAACCGCCAAGCGGGTAGCTGGAAATATCAAAATAAACCTGGCGAGCAGATACATTTACTTGCCTAAAGAAAAGCTGGTATATGTGGTAGATTTGGAGAAAAGAGTGGGTGGAGGGCCGCGAAGTTGGGCCCATGTATTACGCAAATGGAATGCTAAAACCAACAAAATGATCAAAGAGTACCCCTACAAAAGCCGTATTCAGAGCTTGGTTACTTTTGAGGCATTGCCGTTTTTTGTAGTGTTGCTGAAGAAAAAAGTAGAGTTTCGGAACAAAAAAACGACTCAACTGATCCAAACAATTGATATAGCCCAAGTAAAGAAAGCCTACATCACTCCCGATAAAAAACAACTCATTTTTAAAGGAGATCGAAGAACCTCGTGGGTATACGATTTGGCTAAAAAACAAATTACCCAAACCCTGGATAAAAGTGATAGTAAAAGCCTGAAAGTATTGGTAATCAATGAGGTAGAAGCTATTGTGGGTACTTCTAGAGAGATAGCCAAGGCCAATGAAGCCAAGAGAAAAAAGCCTGCAAAGGCTCAGCCAAAGGTAGCCGAGGCTTTGAATCAGGAGGTGCATTGGGATGCAAGAGGCAAAGCGTTGTACTTCAAAAACGAAACAGAAGTAGTGAAATGGTATATGAAATACAATCGTTGGATAAGCCTCCCACGCCGTGATAACTTTGTTATGCAGCAATTCAATAAAAAGCCCTTGAGTGAACGTAAAGGTTTACGACTGCCCAAAATAATGACCCTCCCTGACCAACAGCAACTGGTAGTAGAAGAAATAAAAACAGGTTCACAAAAATACAAACAAGTGAGCTTGTGGGATGTAGCCACGCGAACCAAAATACATACTTACGAAGGTTTTCAAAGCAAATTAGTGACCCCACAAGTAACGCAAAACAAGGAACTTCTATTAACTACCAGCCAGGAGGTATTGTATTATCCTACGCTGACAAGTACCCAGCCAAAGCATCGTTTTCCGGCCAAAGGGAGGCAATCCTGCACGATATTGCCAGGGGAAAAGGAAATATTGGTGTACGACCATGAACTGTACCGCACCAATGATTATACAGTGCGACACTATAGCCTCAAAACCGGGCAATTGATCCGAAAATACCCTATAGATGGAGGGCGTAGGCACCGCATCTATGAAATAAAACTACTGCCTTGGACTGACCAGTTTATGGCAGTGTATCGTAAAGGAGCCATCAGAAAATGGAATTACCGCACTGGAGAAAACCTTACTCCTGCCAACTTTAAATTTGTGGGTAGAAGGATGGAGTTTTTGCCAGACAATAAAACCCTCATGAATACCCGAAATTTGTGTTTTTGGAATATAGAAACGGGGCAAAAAATATATGACCTGCGAAACTTCACCAGAAAGGCTATTGCTTCGGCGATTTTACCCGATAAAGAACACGTGATTTTGGTGTATGGAGCCCGAATGCGTCGGTCGAAGGTAGCGCGTATGTTGATGATTAAGTTTAATTACAAGACTGGTAAGGTGGCTTTCAACATTAAGAAAAACAACTTAGACAACTATCCCAAAAAAGTGATTTTGTTGCCCGATCGCCAAACTTTTCTTACGGTGCAAAACAATGGGCTGATTGCTCACTGGGATTTGAAGAATGGGCAACGGTTAAAAAGTTATGAAAATCGTTTTGGCGCACCCAAAGGGTACCAGTTCAACAAAGACACTACACAGCTAATTACTACTCATCAGTTGGGGGCGGTTTCGTTGTGGGATTTGTCAAGCAGAAAAGAAATGGTAAGTGCCATTGTGCGAAGTGCCGATGATTATGTGGTGGTTTCTCCCAAGGGATATTATGCCTCCACCAAGCGTTCAGTGCAAAACTTGCACTACGTACAAAATAACCAAATCCTTTTATTTGATCAATTAGACCTCATCTTTAATCGCCCCGATAAAGTATTGCAGGCCACTGGATTAGCCTCTAAGAAAACCCTCAAGCGTTATCGCCAAGCTGCTAAGAAACGCCTCAGAGGATTTGGTATCAAGGAGGAATTGATCAAAAAATTGATGGAAAGCGATTTTGACGAGCAATATGATTATCCCGAAATATTTCGCAAAGGTAAAGGTATGAACCTCAAGGTGATTCCAACCAACAAATCTGAATATAAGGTAAAAGTAGCCATTCGGGATAAAAAGGGGAAACTGGATCGTTATAATGTATATGTAAATGGAGTGCCGTTGTATGGTAAAAATGGGCAAGATTTAAGGAGCAGAAACATTCAGCAGCTGGAGCAAAACCTCAAAATTCCTTTATCCCGAGGCAAAAATAACATCGAAATCACGGCCCTGAACAACCAAGGGGTGAGTGCGATCAAAGAAAAGTTTCAGGTGATTTTTACACCTAAAAAGACCTTGCCTAAACCCACCTTACATTTGGTAGCCATTGGGGTTTCTCAATACAAAAATGAAAATTACCGACTCAATTTTGCCCGAAAGGACGCCCAAGATATGATAGCCGCTTTTACCCAAAACAACAGCGGTTTGTTCAAGGAAGTAAAAACCTATCCTCTATACGACAAAGACTTGAGCATGAAACAATTAGCGCTTGTAAAGAAACAACTGCTAAATACCAAGGTAGATGATTATGTAGTAGTGTTTTATGCCGGGCATGGCTTGCTCGATGCCAAGCAAGACTACTTTTTGGGAACTTATGCAGTCAATTTTGAGAATCCGCAAGAAGGAGGGCTACCTTACCAACAATTAGAAAACCTGATGGATGGTATTCCAGCCCGACAAAAATTATTGATGGTAGACGCTTGCCACTCCGGTGAGGTAGATAAAGACAATTATGAAGAGCTGGCGGTTAATACCGATGATAACAAGGTGACTTTTCGAGGATTTTCAAAAGTGAAAAAGTCCCTTAAACAAACCACCCAAAAAACGCGCTCCATTGGACTCTCAAACTCTTATCAGTTGATGAAAGAAATTTTTACCGATTTACGCAAAGGTACCGGAGCCACTATTTTGTCCAGTGCGGGCGGAGGAGAGTTTGCCCTCGAGAGCGCAGAATGGAACAATGGCGTATTTACATATTCGGTGCTTAGTGGCCTCAAAAGCAAAAAAGCCGATCAAAACAAAGATGGTAAAATTATGCTGAGCGAGTTGCAAACCTATTTGTATAACCAAGTACAAAAACTCACCAAGGGCAAGCAACACCCCACCTCACGGATTAAAAATGTGAGCAACGATTTTAGGATTTGGTGATTTTAGTCGATAGCTTATTAAGTGAAAAACTAAAAGTGAAAAATGAAAAGTTGGCGCGAAGCGAAGATTTATCGAGTCAAGCGAGTTCCCTCCTGTTTAGGAGGGCTAGGGTGGTATTTTAAGTGAAAAATTGTGCAAGGCGTAACCAAAAGCCTATTCTCATATTTGCAAAACGTTGTCCTGAGCGAAGCCAAAGGAGCTAACAATCAATCAGCGCATCGCGAAACAATGCAACAATCAGCCGAAGGCGGAACAATAGAGCAATGCAACAATAAAGAAATTAAGCATTTACCATTAAATTAATAATTCATCATTATCTATGGGCAATAGAACAATCCGAAGCCAAGTTACCAATTGTTTTTAGCGCATCTTCTACCAAACGATCAAAAGGTTTGGAAAAGCTAATTCGGATAAAGTTTTTATAAGCGCCTGTGGCCGAAAAAACTTCACCAGGCGTAATAAGTATGTTTTTTTGCAGACATTTTTTATAAAGCTCGTACCCATCAAATGGGGGAGGAAAGCCTATCCAAAATACATAACCCCCTTCGGGAACCTGCAAATGAATATGTGCTGGAAAAACCTGGAGAATAGTGTCTCCATATTTTAGCATATTCAAATGCAACTGCTTTCTGAGTCTTTTCAGATGAAAATCGTAGCGCCCAGTAGTCATAAAGTTCACCAATGCCGCTTGAGTCACGCTATTGGTACCCAAAGACAACAGCCGCTTATATTTGGCAAACTCCTGATATTGATTTCCTGGCAGACAATATCCTATTCTAAATCCAGGAGCCAGTGTTTTAGAAAATGAAGAACAATAATAAACAAGCCCCTGAGTGTCAAATTGCTTGAGGGTAGAAGGTTTGTTTTTACCAAAATATAAATCACCGTATACGTCGTCTTCTATGATATATACCTGATGGCGAGTGGCTACTTTTACAATGGTTTCTTTTACCTCAGTAGATAAGCTGGTACCAGTAGGGTTGTGAAAATTAGGAGATATCAAGCATAGTTTTATTTGATGGGCGTGGAGTACCTCCTCAAAATGACGAGCGTCAAAATCAGAAGATTCGCTGAAAGGGTAAGTATAGATTTTTACATCGGTACTTTTGAGCAACGATACTATATTGTAATAGTTTAGGGTATCCACCAAAACCGCATCTCCACTTTTGAGCAAGATTTTCAAAGAGATTCCGATGGCTTCCAAGCACCCCGCAGTAATTACGATCTGATCTACCAGATTGCTAAGATTTCCTTTGATTTTTTGCAGTGAGATGTATTTACGAAGCTGCACTGCTCCTAAAGGGTTTTCGTAAGCAATGAGGTCTTGTGGATTACTAGCAAGAGACGACCTGATAGATTTATTGAGTTTCTCGAGTGGCAGCATTTCAACTGAGGGCGTAGCAGAACTAAAATCCACTTTGAGATCATTTAGTTTGGCCTGCTCAATTTCCTCAATCATTTCATCCACATTATTCGCCTTTTTTAAATCCCCTTCGTCAAACACTGCTTGTACTTTGTGCTTTATTTTTTGCAACTGAGTGGCTTTGAGGCTTACATAATAACCAGACTTGTTTCTGACTTCTATTAATCCCCTGGCTTCCAGCTCATAGTATGCCTTGAAAACCGTTGAGGGACTTACCGATAGCTCTAAACACAGCGCTCTGACAGAAGGAAGTTTTTGGCCAGTTACCAAGATTTCCTGATGTATCTTTTCCTCTATATTGAGTACAATCTCTTCATACTTATAATTTTTTGACATCACACTTTTACATCTGATACGGTGCAAAATTAAAAAACTGCATCTGTTTTGTTTTAAACTCCCACCATAATTTTGCATTGAAATTTTTACTCATAGAAGTCAAGATGGCTTCTATAAAACAAATTGAAAGATGAATAGGAAAGCTTTTATCACGGGGGCTACTTCTGGAATAGGAGAAGCTACGGCAAGACTTTTTTCACAACATAACATTGACTTGATTCTATGCGGACGACGCAAGGAAAAATTAGCATCGTTAGCCCAGGAATTGGGGCAAAGGGTAGCAGTAAAAACGCTCAACTTTGATATTGGGCGATACGATGAAGTAAAAAACAGCATAGATACGCTACTAGCGGCCTGGAAAGAGGTAGATATTTTGGTGAATAATGCAGGGGGAGCTTACGGCCTTGACTTAATGGAAGACAGTAGTATTGAGGACTGGGAAAAAATGATCGATTTTAACCTCAAGGGGCTGTTATATGTATCCAAAACATTGGTGACCCACATGATTGCTGCGGGTAAAGGTCACATTGTCAATGTGAGCTCTATTGCTGGCAAACAAGCTTATGCTAAAGGAATGGTGTATTGTGCTACCAAGGCTGCAGTAGAATCCATCAGTGAGAGTATGCGCCTTGAACTGGTACCTCACGGCATCAAAGTAACCAATATTTCTCCAGGAGCCGTGGAAACCCAATTTTCAGTAAATCGTTTTCACGGAAATGTGGCTCGTGCCAATAGTGTTTATAAAGGCTACGACCCATTGGTTGCTGACGACATTGCCCATACGATATATTATAGCATTAGTTTGCCAGATCATATTCAGATTGCAGACTTGACCATATTTCCAGCAGCACAAAGCGATGCCGTAACCATACATAAAAACTAACGCATGAGAAACTTTGAATTTAAAACACTTTCTAATCTTCTGGAAGGAAGCTGGAAAGGAGAAGGAAGTGGTTTTTTTCCAACCATTCAGGATTTTGAATACACTGAACTCCTCAGGTTTGGCTGTGATGCCGAACGAGCTGTCATTCACTACGAGCAGAAAACCTGGATAAAACCAACCTTATCGAATACCGCCAGAAGTGCCCATTGGGAATCGGGTTTTATATCTTTTGAGCAAGAGGCAAATCAATTTATGCATAATGTACATGCCAATGGCAGGATGGAGTCGCTGGCTTTGCAAAATATCAGTTGTCAAAACGGTGTATTTGAACTGTTGTTTTTATCAAATTATATAAAAAACGATGAACGAATGCTTGGATCTGGTAGAAAATGGCAGATAGATGCCGCTCATCATACGTTGACCTATGAAATGAGTATGCGCACCCAAGCCATCAAAAACCAGCAACTCCATTTGACCGCGCATTTAAAAAAAGAGTTTTAGCTGAAGAAAAGAGAGGGGGATCTTCCTTTGTGCTGATAACATTTTTTGCAAGATGTTGATTATCAGTGATTTATTTTTAGAACACAGATCACACGGATTTGACAGATCAGCACTGATTTTTTGGTATTGATCCACCTCTAGTTTGTGGGTCTTATCGAAGGGAGACCCACAAAAACCCAATGCTGTTTCCTTAAAAATTATCGAAGCAAATTCGATGCTTCGCTCGCGGGGAGGTAGACAGCATGGTCGGAGGGGGCATTGACCCAATGCTGTTTCCTTAACAAGAATCGAGTCCATATTGCGAGTATCGTTTTCCCCTTTGGGGGAATTAAAGGGGGCTTTCGTGGATTACCACTACAAACTTAAACCCTTATGGAAACAGCATTGGGCATTGGCCTTGCGGGAAGCTTATGCTGTCTAGGCTTTTTTCCTTTATTTTCTTCTAGTTCAGCCCAAAAGAAAAAGTGAAGCCGCCAGAGGCAACCGAGCCAAAATCAGAGAAAATAAGTTAAAAATACCCTCTTAACCCTATGTAGGATTCATTTAATCAACTTATGTACTAAAAAAAACGTCAGGTCTAAGTTTCAACAAGCTTTTCCTAACTAACCTCCTCAAAAACCTCTTGGATGATCTTACAAGCCTGTTCAACTTCTTGAAAAGTAATCGTGAGGGGAGGAGCAAGTCGGAAACTAGCCGGGTTAGACAAAAACCAAAACGTAATTATCCCTCTTTCCAGGCATTTAGTCACTACTTGCTGCGTGATTTCCTGCGAGGGCAAATCAATGGCCAGCATTAAGCCAATTTGGCGAATTTCTTTTACAATTGAATGTTGCAGTTTTTCCGCAAAAAGTGCCCCCTTGGCTTCAACATCCCTTAATACATCTTCCTGAAGCACTTCCAGATTGGCCACTGCCGCCGCACACGAAACCGGATGACCACCAAAAGTAGTAATGTGGCCCAGCATTGGGCTGTGAGAAAGTGAGTGCATAATTTCCTGGGAAGATACAAAACAACCCATGGGCATTCCAGCAGCCATAGCTTTGGCCATACACAAAATATCTGGCGTAATACCAAAGTGCTCAAAGGCAAACAAAGTTCCAGTACGTCCAAACCCACTTTGTATCTCATCCAAAATCAACAAAGCGCCAGTTTCGTCACACTTTTGTCTCAATGCTTTCATATAGTCAGGAGTAGGAATACGCACCCCCGCATCTCCCTGCACTGTTTCTACAATTACCGCTGCCGTTTCTTGAGTAATCGTGTCCAGGTCTTCCACCTTATTAAAATGAATGAAAGAAATACCTTCCAGCAATGGGCGAAATGCATCTTGCTTAGTGACATTGCCCGTAACCGACAAAGCACCATGGGTACTACCGTGGTAAGATTTATGACACGATACAATTTTTGTCCTTCCCGTAAAGCGCTTTGCCAATTTCAGAGCACCTTCGATGGCTTCGGCCCCTGAATTAACAAAATAGCAGGAGTCAAGATTTTGCGGCAGCGCTTGAGCTAGTTTTTTGGCCAGTTGTACTTGTGGGCCTTGCACAAATTCACCGTAAGGCATCACGTGCAAGTAGGCATTCAACTGCTGCTGAATAGCCTCTACAACCTTGGGATGGCGGTGCCCCACATTATTTACCGCCAGACCTGCCACCAGATCATAGTATTTTTTTCCAGCGGTGTCCCATATATAAATTCCTTCTGCTTTAGCTACATCCAAACCAATGGGGTGAGGGTTGGTTTGGGCTTGATATTTAAGGAAATCATTCAAAGCCATATATTGTTGTAATATTTATTTTCAAATTGTACTGGCTCAAGGCCAACGCCAAAATTAGGTAATAAAAACGAAAGCAGTACATAGTAGAATGAGAGTCTGTTCAAAATTTCATTCCTTGTTGGGTGTTTAAGTGAGCATCATCAGTAGAGGTAATTAACTTCGTTGAACTTTTCATAGCAAAGCTGTAGATTCGGTTTTTTGTTCAAAATACATCAAGAAGGATGACAACTTAAGAGGGCTGTTATTTGCGAAGAATTGTGGGAGGGAAATTTGGAATATAATATTGTCTTGAATCCACAATTCTGAAGCAATCTTTTAGGGCTGCATTTCCACAATCTCTCAAAGTTATCATCGGTAG
>DMXI01000203.1:18723-26300 GCA_003483885.1 Microscillaceae bacterium | reverse complement strand
AATAAAAATCCCCTGATACAATGTCTTTGGGACGATAGAAGATAAAGTGCTCTGCAAACAAACTTTGTAGGTTTTCCTGAGAAGGTAACAAGGCTTGCTGTATAGTTTGCGCTACTTTAAAGCTACTTTCAATGCGAATTTGTTGTTGATTAAGGCTTTTGTTTTGACTTTCGATATGATCTCTTTGTGCCACAATTTCTTCATGATTTTGCTGAAGTTCTTCGTTGAGCTGGGTTAAATCATTTTTTTGCTCCGTCAATTGCTTGTTTAGCTTTTGCTGAACTTGTTTACTTCTAAAAACAAAAAAACTAATGATCAATACTGCCAGCAATATCCCCAAAGCACTCAACAGATAAAACCGTTGCTTTTGTAGTTTTTTTCCATTTTCTAATTTTAACTTTTCTTCTTTAGCCTGTTGTTCCGCCTTTAAAAGGCTTTGTTTTTTATCAAAGGCATAATTCATCTCCAGCCGAGTCAATGCTTCGGTTTTATCAACATTCAATAATGAATCCTTGCTTTGCATATACAACGCTTGATATTTGAATGCCTGGGCATAGTCTTGTTGTTGTTCAGTCACTTTATACAAGGTTTCTGACGCATCTCTAACAGAAACCAGCTCTTTTATTTCTTTGGCTAGTTCTAACGCCTCTAATGCTGACTTTTGAGCCTGTCTGTATTTTTTTTGACCTAAATAGGTTCTTCCTAAACTACTGAGCGACGCAGCCTGCATAGATTTGGCGTTAGCTTTAGTGGCATTGATTATTGCATTTTTTTGATAATAGATGGCTGAGTCAGATTGATTCTGATAGGCTTTGATGTTTCCTAATTGATTGTATGCGGCAGCCATTGATTGAAATAGTTTTGCTCTTGTACTTATGGCCAAGGCTTTTTTGCAATACACTAATCCTTCATCATAGCGCCCCATCTTAGTAAGCACAATGCCTATGTTGTTGCAGGTAAGCGCCAAACTCCCCTTGCTTGAGTTTAGCTTTTCTTTTACAGCCAATGCCTTTTTTAAATATGCTAATGACTGAGGATAGTTTTCCAGGTTTAAATAAATGTTTCCAAGGTTGTTATTGAGCATTGAAATCATTTTCTGGTTTTTTAACCGCTCTTGTATGCTCAGGCTTTTTTGATAATAATCCAACGCGTTGAGGTAGTTTCCCTGTCGTTTGTAGATTACGCCCAGGTTGTTGTATATCTGCGACAGTCCTAACTCATTTTGATCAGCTTGATGGATAACCTGCGACTTATTGTAGTATATGATTGATTTTGGGTAATCGCCTTTAAAGTAATAGCTCACACCTATGCCATTGTAAGCATTGGCTACTCCCTTAGAAAAACCGAGTTTTTGTGCCAGCACCAATGATTGTTCAGCTGCGCTGATCGCTGAGTCAGCGGAAACACGAAAGTATGCTCGACAGATGGTGTAGTAGAGGTTTACCTTGTTGGTATCAGAAGGGGTAGTAATAAGCAATGCCTTCAAACTATCAATTTTGGCATTTTGGGCGTTGACAACAGGAAACAATGTTGAAAAAAAGAAAAAAATGTAAAGGCAATAAACTTTTCGTTGCGTACAACCAGATATCATAAAAACCATGAAAGTATAGTAAAATTCGTTATGCTAATTTGTTGAACACTGTTTTATCAAGAGATAGAATGAACGCCAGGTAGGCAGAAACAATCTCCTGAGAAAATACTCTTAAAGTAATGAAACCTATATTTATTATTGACAACACTACATGACTTGCAGCCTTGTCTCTGGCTAATGTTATGTTCAATTTTTAACTAACTGGTGCTGTTACCAGATATTTTTTCGCTAGCATCTCCACAACCGAGGTAATCACGTTCTTGGCTGTGTACTCATTGTCAACTTTAGCTAAGATGTCTGGTAGTAGTAATATACTGATTGATATAAATAATTTCTTCACAAACACTACTCCTATTTCGCTTTCAAATCAATGATTTTATTTCGTAAAAACCCAATAATATAAGTCCAAGATATACTTCTATAAATCTAATATGAACTTTATTGTTTTAATCCTCCTTCAATTATCATAAATTGTAAATGATAAGTATCAATCAGAATCGCCTATAGCGTTGTTTTACGGCGATTAACACAAGTAAAATGTATCCCACCATAAAAGTTTATCAAGTATGACAGAAGATATAAAATTTGAGCAAAGATTTGTAGATAGTGCAGTGGATCACGTCAACGAAGATCATAGAGATGCTATGATTGATATTTTGAAAGGACTTCGTCAAGCCAATTGGGTAGTAGATGCCGAATTAGTTAGTTTTGATAAAGAAAAAATTGAAGCAAAAGGTTTGGAGCTAATCAGGAAACAAAAAATTTTGAAATTTTGTTCGACATACCTTTAGAAAAACCCAGCGAATTTCGCTTCAAACTTATCGAGATGTTACAGGAAGCCAGGGCTTTGTTAAAAAATAACTAGTCACAATTTTCAAGGGAGTTTTCGCCCCTTGGCATTCTGTAAAGCAAATTCCTACCAATTACAAGTTCTCAAAAATATGTGTGACATTCAAAATGGCTTCAAGCTTTGTACCTGTGACGAAAAACTAGCCACTAGTGACATTGGCTGGGAGCTCAAACGTACCAATGCCGATTTGCCCCTACATCACCGCAAAGGACGAGCAGTAATCCCTCGTTATAATCAGCAAGAACAAGCCTTGCAAACGTTGATTTTAGAAAACCTCAACCAACACAATTGCTTTGACTTTGACTACCGCCCTCAAGAAAATGATTATGTACGCATCAAGGCCAAAGCCAGCAATAGGCCCGAAAGCCAATGGTTTGGTTATCGCTTTCGGCGCAATCAATGGCAAATAGATCAAAGCGACTCTCTGGCCGCCTGGAAAACTCAATTAGAAGAATACAAAAATGGTGTAATCGAATAGTATATTTGCTGCTCATTCACTGTCTTAAACTACATTATATTAGCCATGAAAAAATCACTCACCATCAACGCCTCTCGCTTACACCAACGTATACAAGATATGGGCAAAATTGGCGCATTGCCAGGAGGCGGGGTTTGCCGTTTGGCCCTTAGCAAAGAAGACCAGACTGCTCGAGATTTATTCAAACAATGGTGTCAGGATTTACATCTTAAAGTACTGATAGATGCAGTAGGTAATATGCTGGGTGTTCAAGAGGGGAGTCAACCCGAACTGCCAATGGTGGTTACAGGATCTCACCTCGATAGTGTGGCTACTGGGGGCTTATTTGATGGTCCACTGGGGGTATTGGCTGGTTTAGAAGCATTGCAAACCTTGCAAGAAAACGGCTATGATTTTAAGCGTTCGCTGGCCATTGCCAACTTTACCAATGAAGAAGGAGCCCGTTTTACCCCTGATATGATGGGAAGTTTATACATCAAAAAGGGTATTAGTCAACAAGAGATTTACGCCGCCCAATCTATTCAGGCACCACATGTTTCTTTTGAGTCAGCGCTGCAACGTATTGGTTATCAAGGAAAAAATAAATTACAAGATTTGCCTTTTCATAGTTTTGTAGAGTTACACATTGAGCAAGGCCCCATATTGGAACAAGAAAACATAACCATTGGTGTAGTAGAAAAAGTACAAGGGATTTACTGGACCGAGTTTCATCTCAAAGGGGTAGCCAACCATGCAGGTACCACCCCTATGCACTTACGCCATGATGCAGGCTATGTAGCGGCCGAAATAGCTACGCTTGCCCGTAAAATTAGCCAACAATTTGCGGGGCAAGTAGCCACTGTAGGAATGATGCAGTTTTCGCCCAACCTCATCAATGTGGTACCACAAGAGGTAGTTTTTACGGTGGACTTACGCAATACTAATCACGATTTACTAGAGCAGGCTTACCAAAGTCTCATTACCCAAGCCCAGGAACTGGCCAATAAAGAAGGAGTCACTTTGGTAGCTAAAAGTTTGGTGCAATTTGCTCCAGTAGATTTTGACGCTGGCATTATAGACAAGGTAGAACATAATGCGCAAAACTTAGGGTACACCACGCGTCGTATGCCCAGTGGGGCTGGACACGACGCCCAAATGATGGCTGCTATTTGTCCTACTAGTATGATCTTCGTGCCTAGCGTAGCAGGCATTAGCCACAATGTCAAAGAGTTTACTCACCCAGCACATATAGAAGCAGGCACCAATGTTTTATTAGGTGTGATTCAGGAGTTGTTGGAAGAGTAATTTTGAATCTTTCAATGGGTATATTGACTCCAATGGACACAAGCCAGGAGGCTTGCGCCAGCACCAAGTTGTTGGAAGAGTAATTTTGAATTCTTCAATGGTATGTTTGCTAAAATGGACACAAGACAAAGGGTTTTCGCCAGTACTATTAGATCAGGATTATCAAGTAAATTATTGTCCCAAGAATACATCGGCAAAGGCCAATGCCAGTAAATAATCAGCAAATAAAATGGCAATGGTGCTACGAGTTACCGCCTTGGTGCTGGATTGGCCTACTTCTAAGGCTCCACCTCGGGTAAAAAAACCATTAAACGAAGAAATAGAAGACATCAGAAAAGCGTAAGTAAATACTTTGATTCCTGCAAAGTACATGCCTCCTGTAGCAAAATCGAAGCGCACCCCCCAAATGTATTCGGCGGGGGTAACTACACTGGTAAGAGAAGCGGCTATATAACCACCCAGAATAGACAAAAAAGCCGACAATGCACACAGCATAGGAATGGTCAAGAGTGCTGCTATGATTTTGGGTAATACTAAATAAGACGCGGCATTTACTCCCATTACTTCAATGGCATCTATTTGCTCACTAATCCGCATATTACCCAAGCTTCCGGCAATATTGGACCCTACTTTACCCGCAAGAATAATACAGGTAAAAGTAGGCGCAAACTCTAGCAAGATCATTTCCCGTACAAAAGTACCCACTACGCTCATAGGAGTGGCTGGACTTCCCAGATTAAAGGCAATCTGTAAAGTAGCTACTGCCCCAATAAAAGTTCCGGTAATGGCTACAATAAACACCGAATCTACCCCAATGCGAATGCATTCGTCTACTGTAACGCGAATGTAGGCTTTGAATTTTTCGCGATTTACAAACAAGCTTCCCATGAAGATAATGTATTTGCCTAAGGTACGCATGGGTTATATTCAGGTCTTAAGTATCTTCTATTGAATGGTTTTGCTTTATTGTCCTAACAGTACATCAGCTAACAACTGCGCCAGTATGTAGTCGGCAAACAAGATAGCAATGGTACTATTGGTTACCGCTCGGGTACTGGATTGGCCCACTTCCAGCGCTCCACCACGGGTAAAAAATCCTTTAAAAGAAGAAATGGATGCAATGAGATAAGCATATACAAACGACTTGATAATAGCAAAGTATACTTTACCAGGAAAAAAGTCCCAACGAATGCCATATATATACTGCGAAGGGGTAAGGGCATCGGTCAAGGTACCTGAAATATACCCTCCCAGAATAGACAAAAAACCGGCAACGATGCAAAGCATAGGAATGGTAATAAGCGCTGCCACAATTTTGGGTAATACCAGATAAGACGCAGCGTTGATCCCCATTACATCGATGGCATCAATCTGCTCGGTAATACGCATTGTTCCCAAACCTCCCGCTATGTTAGACCCTACTTTTCCGGCCAATACGATACAGGTGATGGTAGGCGCAAACTCTAAAATGGCCATATCACGCACAATGGTACCAATCACATACAATGGAATCGCAGGGCTTACCAGGTTGTAAGCGGTTTGTACGGCCGCCACTGCCCCAATAAAGGTAGAGGTAATGACTACAATAAACACCGAGTCGATACCAATGCGGATACACTCATCAACGGTAAGGCCAATGTATACCCGAAATTTTTCTCGGTTAACAAACAGGCTTTTGATAAAAATAAAGTACTTGCCTAAAGTTTGCATTTATAATTTTCGTTCAGTTTCAGATTTTAAAATTACAGATTTTAAACCGAAATCTGTTTTTTACCACCAGCAATTTCATAGGGTAAACGAAATGCTCTTGTGATTTGTTAATAACTGCACAGGTAAAGATTTGAACTCAGAGATGAGTTTATTGCACTCAATACGTAAAAACCTGAGAAATGTGAACAATCCTTTTGGGGAAATGTTAATTTTTAAATTAATTACAAAAGCTTCGCAAATTTCGAATAATGAATATCGAACACCGAATGTTGAACCGAAAACTACGGCTAACATCCGCTAATTCTTAGATAAACCAAATTCAAGGTGTCCAATCATTCATTGTTTTTTGGCTACGATTTAGTACAGTGCATAGTCTATTCTATAAAAGTATTATTTGTTACTCGAAGTTCTTCCTTGTAGAACTATAGATTAATTGCAAGTACCCTACACAACGGTTTTGTAAAATAAGCTGTACTGCTATCAACACGGTAACTCAACTAAAGCCTTAATGGCGCATGAAAAAGACGTACATTCATTCAATTGGAATCGCTAATCCAACCCATAAGATTCCGCAACAGAAAACTGCTGAGTTTATGGCCAAGTTTCTTAACCTGGATGAGGTTGGAAGCCGCAAACTCAGAATGCTCTACCGAGCCACGGCCATTGATCACCGCTACTCAGTATTGGAAGATTATGCCAAAACCGAAGATTTTAGCTTTTACTCTGAGCAGGCCTGTGATCCCTTCCCTTCTACTGCTCAGCGAATGCAACAATACGAACAACATGCAGGTGCTCTAGCTCAAAAAGCCGTTCAAGATTGTCTTCCCGCCGACTTTCCACTAGAGAACATCACCCACTTGATTACAATGAGTTGTACTGGCATGTATGCACCAGGGCTGGACATAGAAATGGTAGAGCGTCTTAACCTCAAAAAATCGGTACAACGTACTTGTATCAATTTTATGGGTTGCTATGCGGCCTTTAACGCTCTTAAAGCAGCAGATGCCATTTGTAAATCAACTCCTGATGCCAAAGTATTGGTCATTGGGGTGGAGCTGTGTACCCTACATTTTCAGAAGTCTACCAACAACGATGATTTAGTAGCCAATGCCATTTTTGCCGATGGAGCTGCTGCGGTATTACTGCAAAGTTCGCCCCCAAGCCAAAAAGCTTTATCGCTCGAGGGGTTTTATTGTGACTTAGAACCAGACGGCAAACAAGATATGGCCTGGCATATCAAAGACTATGGATTCGAAATGAAGTTATCTTCTTATGTACCTCAGTTGCTCGAGGGCAAGCTCAAGTCATTGGTAGCAAGGTTATTACAAAACTACCACCTCCAAATGTCAGACATTGAACTGTTTGCCATTCATCCTGGTGGACGTCGTATTCTGGAACGCATTGAGCATAGCTTAAACATTCCCCGTAAGGCCAACTCCCCCGCTTATGATGTGCTCCGCAAATACGGAAATATGTCTTCGGTAACGGTGCTGTTTGTACTCAAAAATTTACTGAATGACCTCAACTGGGAACATCACGATCAACGTATCTTGAGTATGGCTTTTGGCCCAGGGCTGACCCTTGAGTCTGCCTTGCTCAAAGTTTTTTGTCCAGATGATTAGGGTTATTTTATTGTTCCATTGCTATATTGTTGAATTGTTTCG
>DMXI01000203.1:0-18637 GCA_003483885.1 Microscillaceae bacterium | reverse complement strand
CGAAACAATTCAACAATATAGCCATAAGCCGAAGGCGAAACCATTTTACAACGAAACAATGAGCAAAACAACGCAATCAAACAATTACAAACTTTCCACCATTCGCTTCATTAGTTCTGTCAACTTGGGTTCGGCTTTTATGGCATTGGCAATGACCTCTTCTACAGTAACTTTTTGTAGGCGACCTTCATAGCACAAATCGGTAATTACTGATACGGCAAATACTGGTAAACTCATTTGACGGGCTACGATTACTTCTGGAATGGTAGACATCCCCACTGCATCGGCTCCGATAATGCTCAAATATTTGTATTCGGCGGGAGTCTCTAAATTAGGTCCAGGCACACTGACATACACCCCCTTCTGTACCCCTGCGATGTTATGTTCTTTGGCTAATGCCTCAGCTTTGGCTACCAATGCAGGGTCATAGCTATCTAACATATCCGGAAAGCGCACCCCCAGTTCGTCTATGTTGGGTCCAGTGAGTGGGTTGGCTGGCAATAAGTTGATATGATCAGTAATAATCATCAATTCCGACAACTCAAAACTGGTATTGAGACCGCCTGCGGCATTAGACACAAACAAATGATTGATCCCCAATAGCTTCATTACTCTTACTGGAAAGGTAATTTGTTGCATGCTGTAGCCTTCATAATAATGAAAACGCCCTTGCATAGCCACCACCGCTTTGCCTCCCAAATTACCAAAAATCAAACGCCCTTTATGTGACTCTACTGTAGATACTGGAAAATGAGGGATATCTTCGTATTCGATGGTATCAATGGCTTCTATTTCATTGGCCAAACCACTGAGTCCGGTGCCTAAAATGATGCCTACCGCAGGAGTAACCTGGGTTTTGTTTTGGATAAATGCTACTGCTTCGCGAATATTTTCTATAGTCATTGTACTTTACTTTTTTAGTGCTGGTATTACTGCCTGTATCACCAGACAAAAAAACCACCCAGATACATTTCAAGCGCCAAGTTACAAGATATTTTAAAACTACAATACTCGTCGTTGCCAGATTCCAAGTTACAATGAACGGGCACCTAATGGTAAGCACGCAAAATTTAATCATTGATAAATACAGTTTTTCTTACACTCTTACGAGCGTTCTTTCTTTTTAAGCTTGTCCCTAATTATAAAGTAGTTATACCTGATTACGGATTATAAACAAGGGATTTACATTCAATATTGATCAAATTTATTACATAAAAATTCTTTGTTAATCACAGACCATTTTACTGGTGTCCATTGGTTGTCCATCGTGGTTTTTAGTCTTCCTTTTGCACTACGAGTATGTTTACACTACAAAGTAAAAGCTTGAACAACCAACACCTCTACTTGCTATGAGTAGATTTTAATTTCAAATCATTTTTTCCTAATCACATTCTTATGAAACAGATGCTATTCTCGTCTTGGATAAGAACCTACCTGATACTGATGCTGGTATTGGTTGGGTATATATCCAAAAGTTATGGACAGCAATCCGTAACCAGCCTTACGCTTATCAATGCCAGCGATGGAGTCAATAATGGCCAACCACTCCTAACCCTCTCTAATAATCAGGTTGTTAATCTGGCAAATTTATCTACTACTGAAATAAACATACGCGCCAATACAAATCCTGCTACGGTAGGAAGTGTACGTTTTGACCTGAATGGAAGTCAACACCGCATTGAAGGAGTTGCGCCTTATGCCTTGAATGGAGATAATGGTGGTACTTATTATACTTGGACTCCATCTTTAGGAACTCCAATCACTATCAAAGCTACTCCTTTTAGTGAGGGGGGAGCTGGTGGTGTGGAAGGTACTTCGCTGCAAATCACCGTTACTTTTATCAATCAAGCGCAGGTAACCCTGCCTGTGGCCCCATCCAATCTGGTAGCCACCTTGAACAACAACCAAATAGGCCTCACCTGGAATGACAATTCAAACAATGAAGACAATTTTATCATTGAAACGACTACCGATGGCGGGACCACTTGGGCAACAGCTGCTACTTTAGGAGCCAATAGTGTAACTTGGACCGATACCAGCCCTGGAAATGGGCTAATCCGCCGATACCGTATCAAAGCCAATAATACTACGGGAGAATCGGCCACCGTGGAGTCTAATGATGTGATCATTCCAGTACCTCCCATTGCGCCGCTCGCCCCCTCCAACTTAGTAGCCACCTTAAACAGTGGCCAAGTTAACCTCACCTGGAACGACAACTCAAACGACGAAGATAGTTTTATCATTGAAACTACTATCGCTGGCGGGACCACTTGGGCAATAGTGGCTACCTTGGGCGTCAATAGTGTGACTTGGATCGATACCAACCCTGGAAATGGGCTAACTCGCCGATACCGCATCAAAGCGAGTAATATTGCTGGTGAATCACTTATTATAGAATCCAATGATGTGGTCATTCCTACGCCTCCCACTGTGCCAGCGGTGCCTTCTAATCTGGTAGCCACCTTGAATAACAACCAAGTAGGCCTCACCTGGAATGACAATTCAAACGACGAGGATAATTTTATCATTGAAACGACTACCGATGGCGGAACTACCTGGACGGTAGTGGCGGCTACCTTAGGAGCCAACGTTACCAGTTGGATAGATATCAACCCTGGTGTAGGAGTAACCCGCCGCTACCGCATCAAAGCCAGTAACACTGCGGGAGAATCGGCCACCGTGGAATCTAATAATGTGATCATTCCGGCGCCAGTAGGAGATGCAGTAACTAGCCTGGTACTGATAGATTCCAGAACCAATACACCTTTATTTAGTCTTAGTAATACAAACACCATCAATTTAGCAGATTATCCAGCCAATGCCGCCTTTAACATAGAGGCCAAAACCAATCCTAATACAGTAGGGAGTATTCGTTTTTATGTAAATGGTCAATTAGATGCAACCGAGAATGTAGCACCTTATGCTTTTAAAGGAGATAACGGAGGAAATTTTAATAACTGGTCCCCCAGCTTGGGTACATTCACCTTGGAAGCCATTCCTTACACTGGGGCCGATGGCAGTGGTGTAGCTGGAACCTCTCTTACGGTTAGCATTACTTTTGTCAATCAAACCAGTACAATTCCACCTGTTGCTCCTACAAATGCATTAGCAAATTTGAACACTAATCAGGTCAATGTATCCTGGGATGATAATTCAAATAATGAAACCAATTTTGTCATAGAAACTACCATTGATGGAGGTACTACCTGGGCCATTGCTGCTACCCTGGGAGCAAATACTACTTCCTGGACTGATGTCGACCCTGGAAATCAAGTAACCCGTGCTTATCGGGTAAAAGCTACGAATGGTGTGGGTGAGTCAAGTTATGCTACCTCTAACGCTTTGACAATTAGCATTCCACCAGTAGCTCCTTCTAACCTAACCGCCATCACGATACAAGACGGAATTCGGCTAACCTGGAATAACAACGACGCCTCAGCCAGAACTTTCCGCATAGAAAAAAAAGATTCTACTGAAACCCAATTTAGCACTCTGAGAACTATTCTTACAATGAATGTGGTACCTATGCTTGTTTTGGATGACAAAAGTGTCGGGGCAAATCAAGACCGTATTTATAGAGTGATCACGATCAACGAAGTAGGAGACTCTGCTCCTTCAAACGAAGCCCAGGCAAGTGCTAACAGCGGGGTAGTAACCGGCACTCTTCAAAAATGGCATAAAATCACCGTTGCATTCCAAGGTCCTTCTACTTCAGAAACCGCTTCCACCAATCCATTTACAAATTATCGTCTCAATGTAACTTTTACCAATGGTGCGAAAACATACGTAGTGCCTGGGTATTATGCTGCGGATGGCAATGCCGCCAATACTTCGGCCACTTCAGGAAACGTTTGGCTAGTACATTTTGCTCCAGATGAAATCGGTACATGGACTTATGTAGCTTCTTTCCGTTTCGGGCAAGATATTGCAATTAGTAACGATGCTAATGCGGGGATGCCTATAGGTTTTGATGGCGCATCAGGGACATTTACCATTGCCGCATCTCTCAAAACTGGGCGTGATTTCCGAAGCAAAGGACGTCTACAATATGTGGGTCAACACTATCTTCAGTTTAGTGATAGTAAAGAGTATTTTATAAAAGCTGGGGCTGATGCTCCCGAAAACACCTTTGCTTATGAAGATTTTGATGCCACGCCTAACTTCGGCAATTTTAGAAAAAGCTGGCAATACCACCAACAAGATTATGATGCTGCGGATGCCTCGGCTTACACCTGGCAAAATGGTAAGGGAACGGAGTTGCTTGGAGCGGTAAAATACCTGGCTGATCAGGGAATGAATGTGTTTTCGTTTTTGACTTTTAACCTTGAAGGGGACGATAAAAACGTATTTCCTCACTTAGGGAAGGTTCCCAACCCCAGCGAATGGAATGATAACGATGTTTACAAAACCCGCTTTGATGTATCGAAACTGGCGCAATGGGAAAAGATTATGGCGTACGCCGATAAAAAAGGAATGTACCTTCACTTTAAAACCCTGGAAGACGAAAATGATGATTTAATGAACGATACGGAGCGTAGACTCTATTACCGGGAATTGATTGCCCGCTTTGGCCACCACTTAGCACTCAACTGGAACCTGGGCGAGGAAAATAGAAGTGTGGATGAAGCAATTAATATTGCGATGATGGATTATATCCACAACGTAGACCCTTACAACCACCACATAGTGATCCATAATTGGGTAAACTTGGAAAATACGTTGTACACCCCGTTTTTGGGAAATAACTCTAAACTAACGGGGGCTTCGTTACAAATTGTTTTCAGCAATGCAGACGGTAATAATCTCAATAACAATATCAATAATCGGGTAAAAGAATGGAGAGACAAATCAGCACAAGCTGGTAAAAAATGGGTAGTAGCCAACGACGAGCAAGGTAATTATCAGCTAGGAGTGGGGTTGGATGCTAGCTACGATCCAATAAATGGTCAGGCTCCTGATCCAGTTGCCCAAAACCTAATGGATGTGGATAATCGCGCCGATGTTCGCAATAAAGTACTTTGGGGAGCACTATTGGCCGGAGCAGCTGGAGTAGAATACTACTATGGTTATCAAACCGGTTATGGTGATTTGTATTGCCAAGATCACCGTACCCGAGCTACCAAATGGCAGGATGCTAAACATGCCTTGGATTTCTTCAATGCCCATTTGCTCAAAACCGATCCAAACCCAACCATTGCGGGAGTTGCAGGTGCCGTGCCTTACCTGTTGAGCATGCAGGGTGACAATAGTCTCACCAACAATTCCAATGACTATGTATTTGCCAAAGCTGGAGAAGTGTATGTGATTTACCTACCTAATGGTGGCACTACTGACTTAAATTTAAGTGGTAATTCGGGTACTTTCCAGGTACAATGGTACGATCCTCGTAATGGGGGGGCACTACAAAACGGACTCTCCATCGCTGGTGGGGCCTCCGTAAATATTGGCAGTCCTCCTAATGAAACTACCAAAGACTGGGTAGCTCTTATTACCCGCAACGACTTGACATTTAGAACTACCCAATCTACCAAAATATCGTCCACAATTAGTAGCTATCCTAACCCAGCTGATGATCAATTATTTATCAACTTACCAAGTGCAGATTCCAAAGGTCGTACTCAAATCCAACTAATGTCTTTACAGGGTCGGGTAGTCACCCAGAGGCAAACCAGTGCTTCGCAAGTTATACTCAATATACAGCATCTCAAGCCTGGTGTGTATATGCTAAAGATTATTAGAAATGGCGTGGTACAAATTGAAAAAGTGATTAAAAGGTAGTAATCCCTTTTGATTTTAGAGTATGCTTAAAAATTATAATCTGGGCTAAAAACGTGATTTTTACGCGTTGATATCAGTAATTTTTTCGTCAATAGCTTTGGCTATTCCCTTAAAAATATACTTCATCATCACAAAAAACTCATCATTTTTAACTCCGAAGACAAAGTTTAAATATACTCTCAATGAGGCAGAACCTTACAAACAATTAGATCCTCATGTACTCAAGGAGGTGGGCTTACTGAGTCTACTTCCTTTTAAAAAAATCAGGAATACCAATTATAGAAGTCATATGATTTAATCAGTTCAGAGATGAAAGAAAGCAATTTATTTACGGTTTTAGGTGTGTTGTTGATTACAATTTTGATCAATCTAACCGCCTGTAAAAAGGAGGAAGCCAATCCTAATACCGCCACAAATCCTTGTCAAACCAACACTACCACAGTTTTTGAAGAAAAGGATGGCTTAATCGTTATTGAAAGTGAAAAGTTGCCCACTGCTGAAGGATGGCAGCTAGAAAGTGCCGTTACTGGATTTACCGGAACCGCTTATATGCAATGGCACGGGGATAATAATTTTAACACCACTGGTCAAGGTTTGATCACCTACCAAATCCGAGTCAATACCCCAGGTACTTATCGCATCCAATGGCATTGTCGCATCAACGAAGGCAACGACCGAACCGAAGCCAACGATGCTTGGTTACGCCTGGCTAATGCTACCGATTTTTATGCCATTCCCAAAAATGCGAATTCACCCAAATATTACCCTCACGGCTCAGGTAAATCACCCAACCCCAGAGGCTCAGGCAAAGAAGGGTGGTTTAAGGTCTATACCACTATTGTGGGAGATTGGACCTGGCGCACGTTTACCAACGATGATGTCAACTGTAATATTTTTGCCGACTTTGCTGCTGCGGGGGATTATACTGTGGAGATTTCGGGGCGTTCAAAAGGCTTTGCCATTGATCGAATCGTGTTCTACAAAGATGATTCAGTACAAGAAAACATCGCTACTGACCTCAATGCACTCACAAGTAATACTATTTGTCAATAAATAAGCAACCTTAGAGAAACAGTTGTTTGTCAGGCTTTGTGAATAATTTATACAACATCCGCTTATTTAAACAGGTGCTTTGCTTAGTTGGTTGAATGAGGAGGTTTATTTACCTCCCTTTCAACTTTTTTTATGCTCAAAACTGTAGGGCCTGTACTACTTCTCCCAAGGTTTTATGGGTAGCAAATCCCATCTTCTTTTTGATTCTGTAATGTTGCTTCACCACACTTTCAGAAGAAATACTCAAAATTCGGCTAATCTCTTTGTTTGAGAGTCCTATTTTAATATAAGCACAATGTCGCAAATCAATTTGGCTCAAATTTTTGAAGCTACGTTGCAATACGTCAAAAAAACGAGGATGTACCTGTTCAAAATGTAGTTTAAAAGTATCCCATTCATTATTTAGGTTTTGGTTATTTTTTATCTTGCGTTCTATACGCAGCAAATCTGACTTTAACCCATCATTTACTTCGCGGGTTACCTCTTGAATGTCCTTGCGAATGTCCTCTAACAACTGGTTTTTCTGAGCAATGACCATAGTTTTGGTACTCAGTTCTCGATTCTTCTGATCTTCAATCATTTGGCTTTGGGCCTGGATTGTACGCAGTGCCTGATACATCTCAATGGCTGATTGGGCTCGAGCATACAGCTCTACCGAATTAAAAGGCTTGGTGATGTAGTCGTTGGCTCCAGCATCGAAAGCTTCCTGGAGGTTTTCTGGAGTAGTATTGATCCCCGTAACGATAATCACTGGTACACTCCGGGTATTAGGTTGCTTACGTAAATGGCGGATCAACGAAAGTCCATCCATCAACGGCATATCCCAGTCGGTAATCACCAAATCAGGCGTTACTTTTTGTAAAATTTGCGAGGCAATTTTACCATTTGGAGCAGTCAGTGGTTGGTATAGCTTTGATTTTTTTTGTAAAAAATTTAATAGCGTGCGGAGACTTTGTTGGTTATCATCCACCAGCAAAATCTCACTTACTTTGTTTTTCATAATATCATTAAGTAGGTGGTATAGAGCTTTGTGTTTGTATGTGTAAAAACTACTTGAACAATTATACTGAGCCTTGAAATGCCGTGTTACCTCCTGGATGATGAAAATTTCAATGTCCATCCTTTGTCCATCGTCCTCAGCAGCAGAAGTAACCAATTGAAATACACATAATTGATACTAAAACCTACAATATTTTAGTATCTTTACTCTTCAGGAACTAGTCTTATTGTGAGCCTTATTGTAAACCTCCTACCCCTCGCTTGTAACAGGCGAAACGGTAGCTTAGCTTTAGAGTATCGTTCCTTAGTGTAAGACTCAAGTGCTGTTGTTATTGGAGGTTATTATTAAAACCTAGTGCCTTGGTTCGAATCCAAGCGTCTCCACAAAATTGAATGGTGAATTATTAATGATAAATGATCGGTGGTAAATGGTTAGTTTTTATTGTTCTATTGTTCCGCCTTCGGCTGATTGTTAAATGGTTTCGCAATGCGCTCATCAACGCTTCGCGCTAACTTTTCACTTTTCATTTTTAGCTTTTCACTTAACCAGGGGACGTAGCTCAGTGGCAGAGCAAGGGTGACAATGTCTTACTTAATGATTAAAGATAACAAGAGTTTCCTTTCCGCGAAAAGCGGCTGAATTTGTAGCTCAGATGGTAGAGCACCGGACTGTCACTCCGGGGGACGTGGGTTCGATTCCTGCTGAATTCGACAGGCGGTCGTAAGGTTAGAGCGACCGCCATTTTTTAAAAATTACAACCAGTCAATGTAAAGCTTATTGAATAGAACGCATCCTGGGCAACCGCAATGTCTTTATTGTTGATATTGAAGATAAATACTTCATCAGTTCTACCCTCCATCTCTTCCTTAATAATGTTATTAATCGGTAAGAAGCCTCGCCATTCTGACGCAAGACTGATGGTAGAACTAGTAGTAGTCCATTGATCACGAGCAACCGCAATAAAAAAGCATAAGTCTTCTTGATCAAACAATGCATAAGGGCTTAGTTTATCATCATAAGTATACTTCCTGATCAGCGTATTACTTTGATTTCTTACTTCAGTTACATTACCCTTATTGTCATAAGTATAATTGAATTGCCGCGTGAGATTGTTTCCTGCTTGATCACTATAAGTATTCCAGGTAGTACGCTGATTTTGAGTATTGTAAGTAAAAGTCCATAGCTCTTGAAAAACTCCTGAACCATCATGTTGAGTGACTGAAGTTAATAAACCATTGGTATCATAGGTATAGTCATACTCGCTAAATGTCCCTCCATTAAAAATAAGTTTTACATCTTGAATGGTATTATTGGCATTATAAGAAATCACAAATCTAAGATCAGCCCAACGAGTATAAGTAATTTCAGTAATTCTATTTTGAGCATCGTATGTAAATCTTTGATCGTGATTTTGAGTACTTCCTCCCCTTATGATTGCAAGGGTTTCTATATTACAGGTAGTCGTTACACAAGGGTTTACCTGGACAGTATTAGAATAATCAGATACTTTATTTAAGCGCTTGGAACGCAAACGGTAATAGTAGGTTTGGCGAAAGTCCAGTCCATCTACCGTCAATGAAGTTCCTACTATTTCTTTGGCTTGATAACCTGACACAAAATTGATAAAATTTGCATCGGTAGCCACGTCCAACAAATACAAGCTAATATCGGCTTGGGCTTGCCAATTGGCAGTAAACTCAAATGCTTTTTGGTTCGAGGCAGCTTCCGCTACTGGTGCAGGCAATAGTCCCGTCACTACCAAAATTGTATTAGAATAATCAGAGGTAGCACTCAATCCTTGAGCCCTTACTCTGTAGTAATAGTTGGTACTAGCATCCACAGATTGGATAATTTCTGAATTACCAATGACTACTTTAGCATTATAGTTTGGCAAGATTTGAGTGAAATTTTCATCTAAAGATACGTCCAGTAAATAAGAAGCTGCATTAGGAACAGTATTCCAATTTGCCTGAAAGCTACCACTTTGAATATCGCTTGCCGTGGTAGCTACTGGTGCAGATAAGTTCGTAGTAGTCACTGTAATGACCTCAGAATGATTAGAAACAGCTTCCGCATTCACAGCTCTCACCCGATAAAAGTATGCTGTATTGGCATTAAGGTCAGGCACTACTATGCTGTTGGTGTTGATGGTTCTGTTGTCATAACCAGGCAACATTTGCTGAAACAAAGCATCAGATGCCACATCAATACGATAAGAAAGCGCTTCTGGCAAGGTTTTCCAATTCGCCACAAAGCTTGTCAACTGTATATTGGTAGCTGGTAATACCTCAGGGCGAGGAAGCGTACTTGTAAATACCGATTGTATATTCGAGTACTCAGAAGATGAGTTGGATTGCTTCACCTTTACCCGATAAAAATATTTTTTATTAACATCTACATTACTGACTAATAACGAGGTATCGGTTGGAGCTACTTCAATACTATCATAATTAGCGGCTGGGGTACGAAACTTTTCATCTAGAGCGATTTCCAGCAAATAAGAAGTCACCACGGGCATTTTTTTCCAGTGGACTCTAAATCCAGTGGCACTTATCTCAGTTGCAGGATAAATCACAGGTATTTCCAGCCCCTCAGTAGTAACATTAATTACGTTTGAATTTTGCGAGGTTTGACTGGAAATATTGGCTCGTACTCGATAATAGTAAGGCGTACCAGGTTCCAGGTCAGTGATGGTTAGTGATAAGGAATCTACTTTTTTATCCTGATAATTTGGAACAAATCTGGTAAACTCTTTATCCAATGCTACATCAATCTCATAACTAGAAGCACCTGTTACTTTTTGCCAATGAGCAGTAAACCCAATTACACCTACCTGATCTGCTTCTTGTGCAACAGGCAAGGGTAAAATAAACTCTTTCTCAAATAAATTACAGCTTACCAGAAAGCACGATAGTCCAAAAAATAATAAAAGCCTGATTATATTAAGGTTATACATAACTACATCAATAGTTCGGTTGTCTAAATAACAATCGCATAACTAATAGAGGTGTAAAGCATACCTTGGGTAGGATATTGACTTAGTTTTATAGAAGTTAGGAAATGAAAAGGCTGTGTTGCTTTGCTGCCTGTGGCAAAAAAATACAACAGATGTAATTTTATGTTGGTGATGGTGGGTTAGGAATTGTGATTTTGGCTAAATTCAATTATATATACCAATCACATCAATAAAGTAAGTTTAGAGAAGGGTATTTAACATCTTCTTCAGGAAATACAGCTGTGGGCGAAGCCTTATATCAGGTAGGTTTAAACTGAAAGTATTATATATTTTTTAAATCACCTCGCCTTTTCATAATAAACGACAACTCTCCTAAAGGCAAGGTGACTTCATCGCATCATTTACTTCTTCCTTTTTTTTGTCTTTCTATACACCTTCCCCCTTCTCCACTTCCCTCTTTTGTTCTGACGTAACGCAATCAAGCAATTTTTCCTGATGAGAAACCTGCTTCGGGGGAATTTGTACCAGTTGCAAAACAGTAACTGAAACTGATATTTATCGGGCAATTGTTTTTTGGGGTAACTCTCCAAAATGAGCGTATCCCCTTTGGTGGTCCATTGCCCCAGGCTTGTCCAACAATCAAGTTCTTTGTTGGTAGCGATAAAATCAAAAGAGAAAAAGTTCTCAATGTCTAGTTTGGCGTTGAAGCGGCCTTTGGTAGATTTTTCCTTGAAACGGGCGTGGTAAGAACCTTTGATTTGATCTTCTTTGGTGAATTTATTCTGAGAATTTTGGGCAAATACCCCAGATGAAATACATAGTAAGATCACACTTAAGTAGATTGTTTTCATAGCAGTAAAATAGTGTTTGTTCCTATTGCTGTACGAGATGATGGGCTAAAAAATGGAGTTTTATCAACGAGGTTGGCACAATCAATTATCGAAATACACTTGATTGATGGTGTCTATTTTTAGTTCCCGACCACTGAGCGAGGTTTTGTTGAAGATGTTCACAAAAAAACGCTTTTCTTTGATCCAATTAGCTTCCAGATTGGTACTATCGGGTACCTCGGTGTAGTTACCCCGCAAATCATCTAACCCTCCCTTGACAGTGACATAGTAAATAGCCAATCGTTTGCGACGATCTACTACTACGCTCGAGTTGGGTTCTATCTTGATGTTGCGTTGCTGATAATTGGCCAATGGAATCTTCACTTTGTAATTAAAGCCTTGGTCTACGGTATAGCTGCCAATGATAGAAAGCGGCGAAATGGTACTTTGGATAGTCATTTCCGGGATAAAAACCGTTTCATTCCTGATTTGTAGTACCTGACGCATCTCCGTAAATGCCAGGTTACCTACCCGCAAGTTGATGTAGTTGAACGGTTGTTGTACAGGAGCAAAGTTCACCAAAGAACCATTGTTTACCTTTACATCTATGTCGGCCACCACATTGGGCAAATTCACCTGCATATGTTTATTAAACACCAGCCCGGTTTCTACATCAGCGGTCATTGTGCCAGTCATATTAGAGGCTTGAATAAACCTTTGCGAGAAATTGCCAAAGGCACGCATCAAGCGATTGGCTCGCACCTTATTGAACTGCATTCGGCCATCAAAGGTGAAAAAATTCTCTTTTTGAGCATTGAAAATTCCCAGAACATTCATTGTACCACCTGCCACTTGCATATTGATATTACTGGTTTTGAGCACTCGATTGTTCAGCGCCAAATCACAGGTAAAACCACTAGCCATAAAAGGGCGCATTTGTACACTATCAATTTTGCAATTGAGGTTAAACGCCACATCTGCTGGCACAAACAAGGTGTAGTTTCTAGGGCTTATTTTGTCCTCAGCCTTGGTACCCAGACTAGCCTTTTGCAATAATTCTTTTAAATCTAATTTGCGGGCTACCAAATTTCCTTCAAGTCGAGCGGCTGAAGTTTCCACATCAGGGATAAATAAATAGGGGATCAGGTTTTTGAGTAAGCCATTGATGGCAAAATCTGATTGGCCAATTTTTCCCGAAAAATTCTCTACTGTAGTCGTATTATTATTGAAAGTAAAGTCTCCATTAATTTCTTTAAATTCCAGTGGGTTTTCGGTCAATGTAAAGTTTAGTTTCTTAAACTCCATCGCTCCTGTCATACGCACATCGTTGGCTTCTTTTTCTTTGGTGAGATCTTCTACCAAGCCTTCCAGGTACAGCTTAATCCCAAACAAACCATTCGCCTTTTTGAAAGCATCCAAGGGGTAAAATTCAGTAAAAGCTTCCATATCTAGCCCCGCATCCAAACGCACACTCACGTAGGGTTTCAAAAAGTTACGAAGCTCAAAGCTTCCGCGCAGGTTTTCACTTTTGAGCGAATCACGGATGCTGGCATTGTCCAGGTCTTTTACCCGCTCAAACTTAAGAGAGCCTTTCAGTTGGTCTACCTTCAAAAACGAGGTTTCCAAGGTATTTTTAGCGCCATTGCTAAATTTACCCGAAAAACTGAATCGTTGGAATACTTGCTCGATATTAGGGGATTGAATCGCGATATTTCTACAGCCAAAGTCAAACTCTACGTGCGGAAAGGCCTGCGCTGACCAATTTCCTTTCATCGTGCCTTTAAAATCTATATTTCCTTTGGTTTTGTAGTCCAATAATTTATTGTGCACCTTGGCAGGCATAAACACAGTCAGTGATTTCAAGTCTTGATTTACCCCTTCTATATTGAGGCTGATCGCATCGGCCGCACCTTTTTTGATATCATAATAGCCTTTGATCTCAAAATTGGTCTCTCTCAAAGTGATTTGCAATGGCTGAATGTTCACCCGTCCATTGCTCCGGTTAAACGATATCTTACTACCACCCAAAGTCATTTGTTCCTGGTTGAGGTAATTGTACCGATCTACTTCAAAATTGAGTTGGGTAAGTTTACCGGTAAAGTCAAGGTCAAAAAACTGAGGATTGATAGCTACCTTACTGGTAATATTATCAATTGTGAAATTGTATTTCTCTTTTTTCGCAGGATTTTCGTACCGTACCTTTAGGTTCTTGAGGCTAATGCTTTGTAGATTAAAATTGACCGTACTATCACTAATAGAAGCCGCTAAATCAAAGAAACCATAATTGTCTTTGCCGTTGTTGTCAATCAAAAAGTTGAGCGAACCTCCTTCTACCTCCATTTTGTTGATGGTGTAGCGCCCACTCAAATATTCGTTGAAGTCTAGTGTAAACTGAATTTTATCGATGCTGGCAAAATTACGGCGATGCGGTTTTCCTTCCATCTCTAGTTTTTTGATGGTCAGGGTGAGGGCCGGAAAGTTGGTAGTAAAGTCAAAGTCTACCTCTCCGGTTTTGATATTGGTATTGAGGCTTTTGCGTAATCGTTTGACTACTTCTTGTTGCACTTCGGCTGTTTGGGAGGGTGTATAAAACAAGGCAAAACCAACCGCAGTAAGTGCCGCCAATCCAGCAAGTATTAAGATAATTATAAAAAACCTACGGAAAAATTTGCGCATAATCCCAAAAACAATCACTAATCTTTAGACTCACGTTGAGTCCTTTGTCAATATTGAATTTTTACAATGGAAATCCCTGAAAACCAACGCAAAATTTCGTACCAAAAACGATGAAATACAAGTATTTACGTAGAAAATTGCACCAAAAAAGGTTAAAAAAGTATTTAAAAGAGATTTTTTAGCGTAAATGGATGATTTTCAAGGGGTACAACTATTCTCATACCACATTTCATACTACTAGACATTTTTCATTATTTACCAGCCTGTGCATCCTACAATGGACTCCTCAAGCTACCTCTTTATCTTTCATTTCTTGTAAGTCTTTCAACTCTGTATTTTTTTCTTCGGTTTCTTGTTCTTTTTTCAATTGGTCTTGTATACCAAAAAAGTTTACTGGATTGATGGTTGTGCGTTTATCCAGTTGGATGGGGTAAATAATGAAGTAGTAAATAATGAAAGCCGCTGACCCTAAAATAATCAACGCTTTTACAAAAGTGGGTGCATCGGTGAGGCGTGTCACAAAACTCTCTAAAAAACCTGCAATAATAAAAATCGGCACCAGTCCTACAATAATTTTGATCCCTTTGGTGGCCCCCTTTCTCAAAGAGACCAAACGGGAGTAAGTCCTGGGAAACAAAATGCTATTACCTAGTGCAAAGCCTGCTGCTCCGGCAATAATGATTGCCGAAATTTCAAGCGTTCCATGAATCCAAATAGTGAGTACCGAGGTCCAGAGCAAGCCTTTTTGGAAAAAGAAAAACTGGAAAGTACCCAACATAAAACCATTGACTACTAAAATATACCCAGTGCCAAACGAGAGCAAAATCCCCAGCGAAAACGCATAAAAAGCCACTCGTATGTTATTGAAAGTGATTCGGAAAAACATATCGCCTTGATGCATGCCTTTATAAATGGCCATAGGGTCGCCATTTTCTATATTGCTCAAGGTTTCGTTTACATAAGCATCTCCCAGAATGAGTCTTGGAAAGTGATCATCATATGCAGTAGAAAGCGCCCCCAAAATACAGGCAATCAAAAACACCAAAAAAGAATAGAAAAACTCTTTGTGCACACTTCGGAACAGCTGAGGTAGCTCGTACAACCAAAAATTAACAATACGGCTACCACTCTCCCGGCGATTGCGATACAGTGACTGGTGCACGGTTACCGCTAAATTATTTAAATAATTGGTAGTTTTACCTCGGGGATAATTGGTACGGGCATAAGCGAGATCATCGGTGATATCGATAAATAGGTTGGCCAGTTGATCTGGATTGGGGCGTTTCTTTTTTAGTAAGTTTTCAAACTTTTCCCACTTATCTATATTTTTTCGCACAAAGGTGGTTTCTCGCATAAATTTTCACTTTTTTTGTTAGTAGCAATGGGGAGTAAGTGATTGATAGTTATAGCAATTACGTCATTACCTACCTTATCCAAAAGGCAAGGTATTGGTCATAAGAAACCCATCATTTAATTTACCTCATACTTGTAGCCTCACTTATTGCTCTTGTGCCAAGTTAAAGAAAAACATTGAAAAGATGAGCAGAGTAAGTATTGAAACTACCCAAAATGTACAGATTGATTATGAACTGGCCAGCATTGGGGATCGTATTCTCGCTTTCCTGATAGATTTTATAATCATTGTAGCCTATTTGATCGCTACCTCATTCCTCTTGTTTTACTTTATAGAATCTTTGTCCAGAATAAGGCTCTATTGGCCTTTGAGAGTGTTTATGCAATTGATTCCTGTGATGTGCTATACGCTGTTGTGCGAAATATTTATGAATGGGCAAACCATTGGAAAGCGCCAACGCAAGATCAAAGTACTATGCCTCGATGGCTCACAACCCACCTTGAGCAATTACCTCATCCGTTGGTTGTTACGCCCTATTGATATTTATTTTACTTTTGGCGCAGCCGCAATTGTGACCATGGCGGCCAATGGACGTAGTCAACGTTTGGCCGATATTGCGGCGGGCACTACGGTAGTCAAAGTAAAGCCCAAAGTCCAGTTAGCCGATTTGCGTCGCTTATTTCTCAATCCAATTAACAATTATCAACCAGTGTATGAGCAAGCATTGATGCTCTCTGACAATGACATCAACATTATTAAAGATATCTTGGCCAAGCGCAACAAAATCCGCGATCGCAAAATATTTGATTCTTTGGTAAAGAAGATTAAAGATACGCTGAATATTACTTATGAAGGGGCACCTATTCCATTTTTACAAACCATCGTGAAGGATTATAATTTTTTGGCCAATCAAGAAACAGAATAGTTACCATGCAAGCCAAACTTAAGGCATAAAAAAAGCCCTGATCACTCAGAGCTAATACATTTTTATACTACCGCTTTCGCCCGCAGTTTTTTCTGTTGTTCTGCGTGCAACATTTGATTGTACACTTCTACTGCGCCCAGAGTAAGTACCCAACCTCCCCACAAAGATACCATCACCACTTGTGGTTGATCAAGCTTAAACGCTGTGAGGTAATTAATCACCAGTACCATCACGCGAATAGTCGCAATTCCCAAACCCACAGCATAACTTCGGGCAATCCATTCACGATGAGCCATTACTTCTCCTCGGCGAATGTGTACATAAGCCCTATAGGTGGCATAGAGCATAAAAAAAGCGAAAGTAAATATGGGGAAAACTTCCAAAAAACCGGCAAAAGGCACCAAAACCGCAAACAACATCCCGGAAACTGCAGCAGTGATGCTAAATACCATAAAAATCTTCCCCAATGTCTTGTGTAAGCGAGGGCGTTGCTTACGAAATCGAGGGCTGAACTGTAGCAGCCCAATGATCAAATAAATTGCACCCAGCAAACGATGTACGATCTCTATTCCTGGTTTGGAAGCCAAGGCAGGCAAGGCTTTTTGGGTGTATTCAGGACCATACAAAATATTTGATAGCCAAATGTGTGTACTGGTAGGTAACACATAACGACTCAGGCAGGCATAGACTCCAATCACGGTTAATATAATTGCTGCGGCATAACCTGCTTTATGTAATGTTTTAATATTTTTCATAGCTCAACTTACGCTATCTAGGTGGCTAATTGATTACGACGGTTTGATTTCTTGGCCTGTTCAGCCTGCAACATTTGATTATACACTTCTACCAATCCTAAGGTGATAATCCAGCCCGCCCAAACTGCCACCATAAACATATCTCGTTGGTCTAAGTTGGAGGTAGTATATTGCAACACCAGGTAAAACACTCGGATAGTAGCCACTCCTAAACCAATGGCGTAGCTTCTGGCTACCCAAGCCCGATGTAGCATCACCTTTCCTCTGCGAATGTGCACGTATGCCCGATAAATAGCGTAACCCATAAACCCACCAAACATGATGATCGGGATGGCTTCCAGTGCCCCAGCAAAAGGCACCAACAATGCGAAGAGTATTCCGGTAATGGCTCCAGTGATACTAAAAATCATAAATAATTTACCCAAACTACGATGTAGTTGAGGGCGTTTGCGGCGAAAACCAGGGTTAAACTGCATTAAACCAATCACGAGGTACACCGCTCCAAACAAGCGATGCACGATCTCAATCCCAGGCTTGGAAGCCAAGGCTGGCAAGGCATCTTTAGTGTAATCGGTGCCATACAAAATATTAGCCAGCCAAAGATGAAACCCGTGGGGCAAAATATAACGACTCAGGCAGGCATATACACCTACAATCGTTAGCACAAATGCCGCAATATATCCGATTTTTCCCAGCGTTTGAGTATTATGTTTCATTAGATTAATTAGCTTTTTAGGTTGTTAAAATCGTTACAACCTAAAAAATATTCATAGCAATACAATCAGACTTTAAATAAAAGAGCCAAGGCTGAATGATTTAAGCTTTGATACATTCAAAGGTACGGAACCTCAGAACAAAGCATTGATTTTGGTTATGCTGTTTTGGAATATGCTTATGCTAATTTTGAATAGGTTAGAACAAAAGCAGGAGAGTGTAAAAAAAGAGAGTTAAAAAAAATTGGAGGAAGCCCCAAAACTTTGAGTAAATTGGTACATCTAAAACGGGCCAGAGGCCCTTGGATAGTTGCCACTCGGCAGAGCCAAGCGGCGAATATGTACTCGCTTGGCTCTGCTTATAAATCCTGACGAGTCGCATACGCGTCAATCTAATATTAAATACACTTGAGTAAACTCAGGCTTTAATTGATTGATTTTAAGTGTTTTAACTTAGATAACAGGATCTTGATTTCCGCCTTATTTTGTTAGCGTTAAAAATTCACGAAATGAAGCCGTAAAAATGATCACTGAGCGAGGTACGAGCGAATGTTTGAGCATTTTAGGTGTAATGGAGTGAATTTTCGCACAACAAAA
>DMXI01000314.1 GCA_003483885.1 Microscillaceae bacterium | reverse complement strand
CGTTTTTTGAACGAGTGGTGTTTACTTATTGTACTAAAATAGTCAATACAGTAATCGTTTAAATAAAAAACGAGATACGAAGGGGCTTCCTTCGTATCTTCAAATTATTCATTGTAGGTTTCTACAAGTTCATTTCCCTCTCCCCTTCTCACCATTCCTATAAAACCCACACATACGCTAATACAGGTAATCAAGCGCAATTTTATCCTGATCAGAAAACTCACCATCAACACTGCCAGAAAAACAGGTCAACATGATAGAATCATAATCAAAATTAGGATCAGCGTCGGTCATACCCGTTCCAGGAATGTGAATGGCCACAATGTTACTGCTCCCTCCTGAACCACAGCTAATAGATCTGTTAAACCAATCAGTATGTACCAAGCCCACACAATGCCCCATTTCGTGCGTAATGATGTGCTCGATAACATTGGTGGAGAAATTGTCACTACCTGCAAATATCTGGATATATTTGTAAGGATTACCACCATTAGGTAAACCAGCAGAACCACCTGCGCCTCCTCCACTAGTTTTGTACACGACCATGTCATAAGCGTTAAAATCGGTGCCAAAATCCAGGGTAAAGGTAATTAACAGGCCTAAGGCATTGTAGTTATTAATTGCCCATTGTAAAGCAGTGCTCATTTTGGAAGTCAAGGCAAATGATCCACCATTATAACCCAACACTTTGATTACCCTGGGTAAGCCTAATACCAAATTAACACTTCGGTATTGTTCAGCATTGGGGGATTGCTCTTTTTTTGCTAACATTTCCTGGAAATGTGCTTCCGATATAAACATATCCCCTTCCAAAGTATAACCAGTTTGGATTTCGCCAGTCAGAGGATTACGAACTTCTCCAAAGGTAGCACCACGTGCATCAATATGAAACGCCTTAAACTGATCGATGACTTGTTGACTAATTCCTTGGGTAGATTCGGGAGCAATGTCTTGCTTGGTGCAAGAAAAGGTAAAGGCAGCACAAAGGATCATCAATGCTGCTTTGCATGAAAGATTCATTCTCATAATTTTTGTGATTTGTTATTGTGTAATATAATCTGTATTGCGTGCTCTAGCTGTTTTTAACTCCTAAACGGCAATACATTATTGATAATAATGTCTAAAAAAATGATTATCAAAAAAAGGTGGTATACAAAAAGTAAACAAACCTAAGATATTGCAAAAAAGGTGTATACAAGTTTGAGAAATTTATGCAATGGATCGTGACAAGGAACCAACATAAATTATTGTAAAACAGCATTTTGTAGCACTTATTTATTAATTGGTCCTATAAAACAAAGGTTAACATCTGGCGCAGGAAAAATAAAAGTTTGGCAACAACTACATTTCTGGTGTTCTTCTAGATCAAAAAAAAGGACACCCTTTCAATGTACAAGGGTATCCTTCTCAAGCAAATTACCTATGCTTTTACAATTTTTTTCAAGTTTTAGTTAAAAAGCTCAATAGTCAACTCCTCTCCTTTTGAAACTTTACGAAACTTAATAAATTTAATAGCCCGATATGGGATTAAGTATTTTCGCTTGTTTACTTCAAAAATCATTGAATTCTCATTATAAGACGCTGATAGTGAGTTGATTTTATTATAATCGTACTCTCCCGCTTGCCACACATTGTTTAGTTTAAACTGGGTACTATTGTAGATAATGGCTACCTTTTTTACGCTTTTGAGCGCACGATCTGATAAAAATGCTTTTGCTTCTTCTCGAGTAATCTGGGCCTGACTTACGACTGCAAAAAGCATCAGGGCAATCAACATTAGTACAAACTTGTTCATGATTTTCTTTATTTTCTGTTCCGTTTTTTAAGGACTTATTCAACAAAAATAAAAATGGCATTTATATTTAGTGGATAACTCGACTCTTTGAGTGTATGTTTTGCTATGACGCACTTAAAAAAATCTTGCCCTATGTCACAAAAGATATTTATTTTCGATTTATACAACACACTTCTGGAAATCACCTCTCCCACCATGCCTTTTATGAAATTGTATGGGTTGTATCAACAGTATGCCCCTATTTCTAGTCGTGAGTTTAGGCAAATGGTAATGACCCAGTCCTACGAAAGTATTATCCAGCCTTTACAGGAAGAAATAATGCTTGACTTAAGCCTGATGCAAGACGATTTGGATACCGAATTGGCCTCCGTAAAGTTATTCCCTGAAACGGTAGAAGTGTTGTCTAAGTTATCAATCAGACACCCATTATATTTAGTATCCAACCTGGCTTCTCCTTACAAGAAACCAGTATTTGACCTTGGCTTGGATCAGTTTTTCCAGCAAATGATTTTTTCTTGCGATGTGGGATATATCAAGCCTCAAAAAGAAATTTTCAACTTGGTTCCTCAAAACCCTGAAAGTGAAGTTACGATGGTAGGTGATAGTTGGAATGCAGACATCAAAGGCGCACAAAGTATGGGTTGGAACTACTGGTGGATACAACGAAAACAGCATAGCAATCACACAAAACGGATGATGAATAGTTTGCTGGAGTTATTAGCTTAAACCACTTCCATTAGAAGTTAGATGCACATTTGATGGTTTCTTGAAAAGCTGTCTATGGCCAAAGGCTCAATGCTGTTTCCTTAACACTCTTCAAGTCTTTTGTCGAGTCAAAGAAATCTCCTCCTGAGAGCAGGAGGACTAAGGTGGTTTGCTACGCGACTCCAGAAAAAACCTTAAGGAAACAGCATGGGCCAAGAGCTAATTACCAAAAGCTAAAAACTATAGTTTACTTTTCGTTCCAAAGCTTTACCCCAATCACCAACATGTCATCCATTTGACGAATGGCTTCTCCACCCTCTTCCTCTTCAGTAGGCAAAGAGCTCATCCATTGTTCTATAGTATTGGCTAAACCAGTCTTTTGCTCATCCATAGGTAATTGATAATGCTTAAACAGCCATTGACGCAGACGTTCCCGCATAAATTTTTTGTTATCAGGGCCACCAAACTGATCCTGGTAACCATCCGAAAAAATATAAAAAGTAGTAGGTAGATTGATAGAAAAACTATGGTTGGTAAAATGGGCATCTTCTACTGACGAGAATATCCCCCCCACTCCCTGATGATCAGGGTTGATCACTTTGAGGTTTCCTTTAGGATTTTCTTTAGTTTGCTGAATCAGCAATAACGGGTTGTTCGCTCCTGCATAGTATAATCGCTTTTTGGCGGGATTAATCACACAAATGGCGGCATCCATTCCATCGTGATTTTCGGTGTTTTTTTGCTTGAGTGCCTCTATTACTCCATCGTGCAAGCGGCTCAGGATTTCGGCAGGGTTGGTCTCTCGTTGAATTTTCACAATTTGATTCAACAAGTTATTGCCAATCATCGACATAAAGGCTCCTGGTACCCCATGGCCCGTACAATCTATAGCTGCAATAATGTACTGATGATTTACTACCGCAAAGTAGTAAAAATCACCACTTACCAAATCTCGGGGATTAAAGTATATGAAATGTTCAGGCAAATATTGGCGAATTTCTTTATGTGTAGGCAGCATAGCTGACTGGATATGCCGAGCATAAGCCAAACTAGCTGTAATGTTTTTATTTTTATCGGCAACTAAATCTTTTTGTCGGCTCAAAGCCCGGCTTTTCTGTTCTACCTCAATGGTTTTTTGCTGCAACTCTCGCGATTTATGCGCAAATATTTCATTAGAAATCCGATCTCTTTTGCTATTGCGATAAAGAATAAAAGCCAGGATAATCACCAAAAATGAAATGCCAATAAACGCATTTCGCAACATCCGCTCTTTGCTTACTTCGTCTTGTTTGAGCTGCTTTTCACGGCTTAGTTGCTCTATTTGGCTTTGCTTCTTTTGCACATCGTATCGAGCTTGTAACTGGCTAATGCGCTTACTGGTTTGTTCATTAAAAATAACGTCTTTCAATCGGGCAAACTTGCGATGTGCGTCAAAAGCCTGGTTGTGTTCCCCCATACGATGATAAGTAATGGCTAAACCTTCATAGGCATTGGCCATTACTTGATTAGATTTGATGGTCTTGGCCAGATTAATTGCCTGGGTATAATACTGAATGGCTGTTTTATATTGTTGTTGTTGGGTAAGTACTCGCCCCAGATTGTTGCAAGTAGCCGCAATGCGTTGGTTGTCGTTCAGCCTCTGGCGTATTTCCAAGGCTTTTAATAACGAGTTGACAGCCAGCGAATACTGTCGGGTTTCATAGTAAATGTTCCCAATATTACTTAAAGTAATGGCTTCGCCTGCATAATCTTTTCGGGCTTTTTTGATTTGCAATGACTTCAGAAAATAATACAGGGCGTTGGAGTAATTGCGTTGCTGATTGTAAGCTTCTCCAATGTTGTTGTAAGTAATCGCCATCCCCTGGCGGTTTTCCAGTCTCCGTTGAATCAGCAACGATTTGGTGTAATAGTCAATTGCCTGGTCATACTTTTTCAACTGATTGTGCAGCAAGCCCAAATTATTGTAGGTATTGGCTGCCCCTGCATTGTCTTTCAACAAGGCCCTGATTTTTAGAGCTCTGGTATGGTAACTAATCGCTTGTTCATAACTCCTCTGTTGGGTGTATACCCGCGCCAGGTAACCAAAAGTATTGGCCACTCCCGATTTATAATCCAGTTGTTCGTTGATTTTAAGTGCTTTCAGAAAATAATTGGTCGCATTGGCAAAGTCTCCAGTTTGAAAAGCAACCAACCCTAATTGATTCAAGGCTCGCCCTGCTCCTTGGGCAAATTTTGACTGTTTGGCCAATTCTAAGGCATTTTCGGCATAACTAAAAGCAGTAGTGGGTGCCGTGCGCAAATACGCCCGAGAAAGTGCAATCAGCACATTGGTCCGGGTATTGTCATTCTTGGCATCTTTTAGCTTGTCCTTAAGTGCGTTTATTTCAGAAACCTGAGCATTTAAGATTCCCAAATTCCAGAAAGTAATTATAAAAAAAATATGTAGTGTTCTTTGCACTAAAAAATTATGAATTATGAATGGATAAATTATGACCCAGTATAAGGTCTTTACAATGGTTTGCTCACCTGATAAGTTAAACTATATTCTTTTTGGTTGTTACTAAAATACTCGTTACCAACTTATACAATTCAGCGGCATCATGATGAATACTTTGAAACTGTTCGGTACTTAGGTAATCTGTTTGGTGTAATAGCTCTAACCAATACATGGTTTCATTCGCTTCTTTTTGAGCAATCGCTAGTTTGTGGATAAAATCTGCCCTGCTTTCGGCATGTTCGGCTTCTCGGTATAATGCTCCTATGGATGTACCTGAACGTAACAACTGTTTTGATAATACAAATTCTTTTTGCTCACCCAAATACTTGTATAAATTTACAATCCTAATGGCAAAAGCAAAACTTTTATCTTTGATGATGTTGTCCTTCCCCATATTCTCTATTCAAATCTTGGTTGTAAACATTAGACGTGGCCAAAAAAATTCATAATTCATCATTGATCGATTTATAATTGAATTGATTCCTTGATGATGTTATCCTTCCCCATAATCGCTATTCAAATCTTAGTTGTAAACATTAGGTGTGGCCAAAAAAAATTCATAATTCATCATTGATCAATTTATAATGCGAATCAATAGTAGCT
>DMXI01000504.1 GCA_003483885.1 Microscillaceae bacterium | reverse complement strand
CGGAGGGACACCCTGATAAAGTATCTGACCAAATTTCAGATGCACTTATCGATTATTTTTTAGCTTATGATGCCAGCTCCAAGGTGGCTTGTGAAACACTTGTAACTACCGGACAAGTAGTATTGGCTGGTGAGGTAAAATCTGAGGCTTATCTTGATGTGCAAGAAATTGCAAGAGAAGTAATTCGCAAGATTGGCTACACCAAGTCAGAGTATATGTTTGAAGCAAGCTCTTGCGGAATATTGTCAGCTATCCATGAGCAATCACCTGATATCAATCAAGGGGTGGACAGACAAAAACCTGAAGAGCAAGGAGCAGGTGACCAAGGTATGATGTTTGGCTATGCGACGAACGAAACCGCGAATTATATGCCTTTAGCCTTGGATTTATCACACAAGATTTTGAAAGAGCTTGCAGATATGAGACGTGAGGCAGATGCGATTAAGTATCTTCGTCCTGATGCAAAATCACAGGTAACCATTGAGTACAGTGATGATAACAAACCTGTACGTATCGATACCATTGTGGTGTCTACACAACATGATGATTTTGATACCGAAGAAGCAATGCAGGCAAAGATTCATGAAGATATTGTCAAGTTGTTGATTCCGCGTGTAAAAGCTCAACTACCTGAACATATCCAAGCGTTATTCAACGACAAAATTACCTACCACATCAACCCTACTGGTAAATTCGTGATTGGTGGTCCTCACGGGGATACTGGTTTGACTGGAAGAAAAATCATCGTAGATACCTATGGCGGTAAAGGTGCACACGGAGGAGGAGCTTTCTCTGGTAAGGATCCTTCAAAGGTAGACCGTAGTGCTGCGTATGCTTCTCGTCACATTGCCAAGAACTTGGTAGCTGCTGGAGTAGCCAACGAAGTATTGGTACAGGTATCTTATGCAATTGGGGTAGCTAAGCCTACTAGTATCATGGTAGAAACCTATGGAAGCGCCAATGTAGACCTTACTGATGCAGAGATTGGAAATAAGGTAGCAGAAGTTTTTGATATGCGTCCTTATTACATTGAGCAAAGATTGAAGCTACGTAACCCTATGTACCAAGAAACTGCAGCTTATGGGCATATGGGACGTGAGTCAGAGGTGATTTCTAAAACCTTTAATAAAGGCAAATCGAACGAAAAGACAGTAGAAGTTGAATTGTTTACCTGGGAGAAACTAGACTACGTGGATCAGGTAAAGAACGCGTTTGGCTTGTAAATTTAAGATTTTTTAAAATAGAGAGCCTCCTAATTGACTTTTAGGAGGCTTTTTTATGCTATTTCATTTCAATAATGACTTTACCCTTAGCTCGTCCATTTTTTTGGTAAAGTAAAGCGTCTATTGCATTCACAAAAGGGAAAGATTTATCAATCACTGGTTTAACTAATTTATTGTCTGTTAAAGCTCTAATCTCTTCTAAGTGATGAATGTTGGGTTTCATTAAAACCAGCTTATAATAAGCTGATTTACGCTGCATTTGCTTAGTAATATTTCTCCTTTTCAAGGATAATATAAAGCGAATGAATCTATTAAGCTTTAATTCTTGGGCTGTTTCCTTGTCTACCTCTCCTACAATACTTATTACTTTTCCGCCTTGTTTAATTACTTGAAATGCGTCGGTAGTATAATTACCTCCAAGCGTATCATATACTATATCAACATCCTTTACAATATCTAGATAATTCTCTGATTTATAATCGATTACTCTATCTGCTCCTAGTGCTTTTACCCAAGACACATTCTTAGTACTTGTTGTGGTATAAACATAAGCCTCTTTACTTTTAGCATATTGGATGGCAAATGTGCCTATACCTCCTGAACCTGCGTGAATTAGTATACGATCTTTGGGTTTTAGATCTGCTTTTTCAAACGACTGGATGGTGGTAAGTCCAACTAAAGGCAAACTGGCTGCTTCTCCAAAGTTTAAGCTAGTTGGTTTAAGGCTTACTACACTACTATCAACCGCGATATTTTCGGCAAATGTGCCAGGAGATTCAGAAGGTACCCTGGAGTAAACTTGATCTCCAATATTTAGATGCTTTACTTTGGTTCCCTTTTCTACCACAATACCCGCAACATCAAAACCAATTGGAGCTGGAAAAGTCAATTTATTAAACTGTTTCATAAACCCCTCAACAATCTTATAATCGATCGGATTTACACCTGCTGCATGAACCTCAATGAGTACTTGGTTGTCAGTGATTACTGGTTTTTTTACCTCATTGAAAGTTAAATTACTGGCAATATCACCATATCCTTTTATTTGTAATGCTTTCATAATAATTCTAAATACTTTCCGTATAGTCAATTAATCTAGTATTAGGTGGTGGGTTGCCAAACTTGTTTGAAGATGTATTTTTCTGATATAAATGAAATCAAGAGTAAGCTCATTGCAATCAATGCATTTTGATACTTATTGGTGCCGATAAAAAAATGAGCAGTTAAAGCCAATGTAAGGTTAAAAAAGAAGCCTGCGTAGGCCCATTCTTTAAGCCAGTTAATTTTTCTTTGCCATATGGCGACTAACCCTAAGAATTTAGCAACACAAAGTGGATAGATTAGGTAAGCGGGATATCCCAAGGTTTTAAATCCTGCACTAAATTTGGGGTATTGGAAAAGATACAAGCCAATGCCAATAGCGATCACTACCGAAAATAGGCTGGTAGAAATCCAGTAGATTAATTTAATTTGCTTATTCATGTGTTTGTATTATTTAAAGAATGAATGCTTGCAAATGTAAATGTGTTGGTATAGATTTACTACTGAGTTTACAAAATATACTGGTTTCCTAGAGTATACCGACTAAATTTACTTTTATGGATAAAAAATTGAGTGCTTGTGCAAATCCTGATTGTGGTAAACAATTATTAGCAGTTCGAGATGCAATTGAGGTATTGGGCGGTAAATGGAGAATTCCTATTATTACGGTACTTGGATACTATAAGACCAGAAGGTTTAAAGAATTGCAGACAGAAATTACCGGAATTACGGCCAAGATGTTATCAAAGGAACTGAAAGAGTTGGAAGCCAATCAATTAGTTACGCGTACCGTACAAGATACAAGACCCATCACGGTAATTTATGAAATTACCCCTTATGGATATTCATCTTCTAAGATTATTAGAGAATTGTATGATTGGGGAGTGGCACACCGAGAAAAAGTAATGAAATAAGGTATTAATCAAAAAAGAACTTTTCAGTTACTCTTTCATATAAGGTTCACTGATTTTCCAGGCCTTATCAATTGCTTGGGCGGCTTCTTGCACTGATTGGGCACAACTGAAGAGTGAATTAGCCAGTTGCTGCCTGCCTCTTGCTTGATCTTTAGTGCCATCTAACTCAATTTTGGCTGATAAAGCCCTTAAAAAATCCGCTAGTGCATCATATCTCAAGTTGCCTAAATCTTCGGCCAAAAGATCGAGCCCTCCATCATATTTTTCTACTTTTTCGGGGTGTTTCATTATAATTTTTAGAAAGAATGGTTACATCAAACAAATGTATTGAAAGAGAAGTTTGTTATGAAAAATTAGAGATATAAAAATGCAAAATAAATCATTTCCACGCTGGATGACTGCAGTTTTACGCCTGGCTGCGATCTACAACATTTTATGGGGAGCTTGGGTAACTTTATTTCCTTTTCATTTTTTTGATCTGACAGGCCTCGAGAGGCCTAATTATGCCGCGATATGGCAAGCAGTAGGGATGGTTGTGGGTTGTTATGGTATTGCTTATTGGATTGCCTCTTATAACCCATATAAACATTGGGGTATTGTGTTGGTAGGATTTATTGGCAAGGTCGCAGGCCCTATAGGTTTTGTTCAGCATGTATACTTAGGCTCTCTGCCGCTTATTTTTGGACTACACAACATTACCAACGACGTGATATGGTGGATACCCTTTGGTATTATTTTACTCAAGGCCTATCAATACTACAAACAAGACTCATTGAAGAAAGAAGTGATAGCTTAAAAATCATTTCATAAAATAT
>DMXI01000118.1 GCA_003483885.1 Microscillaceae bacterium | reverse complement strand
AAATTGAAACAATTGCACTTGGGCGTCATTAGCCCCTTCTTTTTGAGTTTACCCCAAATAATTATGATATTGGCATCTAGTTGGGGCAGGCTTGTATTTTTGTAGGAAATACCTCGGCCTGAACAAACAAAAACACACGATTGAAGTTCCATATGTTGGGATTTACAACCTTAAAAATAATACAATAGCAATGAAAAATATCGCAGTGATTGGTTCGGGTACTATGGGTAACGGGATTGCCCACGTATTTGCCCAAAATGATTATTCAGTACACTTGATTGATATTAATGCGGATGCTTTGGAAAAAGCAATGGCTACGATTTCTAAAAACCTGGATCGTCAAGTTAAAAAAGAGCTGATTGACGAAGCCAAAAAAGCGGCCACTCTAGATAATATTACTACCGTAACCAACCTGGAAGAAGGGGTGAAAAATGCTGATTTGGTGGTAGAAGCTGCTACCGAAAACATAGAAATCAAGCTTAAAATATTTGCAGACATCGATAAGTTTGCCCCCGAAAACTGCATTTTAGCCAGTAATACTTCTTCTATTTCTATTACTAAAATTGCGGCGGCTACCAAACGCCCTGGAAAAGTGATCGGAATGCACTTTATGAATCCAGTACCAGTCATGAAGTTGGTAGAAGTAATCAATGGTTATGCTACCTCAGAAGAAACCACTCAGGCGGTGTTGGAAACTTCTAAAAAAATTGGAAAAATACCTACCTCAGTAAATGATTATCCTGGTTTTGTGGCCAACCGTATTTTGTTGCCTATGATCAACGAAGCCATCTATGCTCTATTTGAAGGAGTAGGCGGGGTAGAAGAAATAGACACTGTTATGAAATTAGGAATGGCTCACCCAATGGGACCCTTGCAATTGGCTGATTTTATTGGATTAGATGTATGCTTATCTATTTTGCGGGTAATGCACGATGGTTTAGGAAACCAAAAATATGCCCCTTGTCCTTTATTGGTAAATATGGTAGAAGCTGGACACAAAGGTGTAAAATCTGGGGTTGGCTTTTATGACTACTCAGAGGGATTAAAGAAGGCTTTTGTAGCAAAGCGCTTCCAGTAATGATTTTATCACAAAGTCAGCAGTGAAAAATATAGGCCTACTCAAGAGAGTGGGCTTTTTTTATGTAAACTTTACTCGCCTGTAGATTTCAGAGATAGGTACTTTTAAATCTAGCTGAGTAAAACCTATGGTATCATCCAAATGATCATAGATTTTGTAATTCCAGGAATCTTTTAGCCGTTCATACACTTCGATATAACACTTATATTGATCAACTAATACATAATACAACAGTGAAGGTAAACGCATATATGCTGCTTTTTTTTCATCTTGGTCGTATCCACGAGTAGATTTTGAGAGCACTTCTATGATTAAAGCTGGATAAAGTATTTTATGGTCTTTACCATCTTTTAGGTCTTTAGGGTCGCAAGTGAGAACCACATCAGGATAGATATAATGTAGAAGATGGTTAATTTCAATTTTAACGTCTCCAGTGAATATATCACAACTATCAGATAATAGATTATCTACATAATGATGCATGTTATTTGCAATTCGGTTATGATCTTTTGTCCCACCTGCCATCGCAAATACTTCTCCGTGGAAAAATTCATAGCGAATTTGATCTTGTTGTTCTAATACAAGATACTCCTCATAAGTATAAATATCCTTTTTTTCTTTAGCTTGTCCCATAGTGTTGGTTTTTTTCAAAGATACAAAAATCCCTGGTTGCTTGAAAAATGAAAAAATTTTAGTAAACTCTGTAACCATCTTATAAAACCGCGGTTACTGTTGTTAAATAATATAAAAGAGGAGGTACCATTGGATGCAATTTCAGATAACGGATTAATGCTCAAAGTAAAAGCAGGCGATGTAGATAAGCTGGGGTTACTCTTTGAGCGTTACAACAAGGCCTTGTTTGGGTTCTTTTATCGTATGACTCACAATGCCAAAACCAGTGAGGATTTGGTGCAAAATGTGTTTTTGCGCATGCTTAAGTACAAGCATACCTTTACTGGCGAAGGAAAGTTTACCACCTGGATGTACCATTTGGCGCGTAACGTAAATGTAGACCATCACAAAAAGCAAAACCGTATGGGTTACAAAGATGATCTGGGCGAATGGGAAAATCGCTTACCAGATGAATCTGATACGGAGGCACAAATGAACCAACAGGAGGAAATACAGCTACTCAATGCTGCGATGGCAAAATTACCTCCCGAAAAAAAGGAAATTCTGGTATTGAGTCGTTATCAGGGATTGAAATATAAAGAAATTGGCCAATTGATGAATTGTAGCGAAGGCGCGGTAAAAGTACGCATCCACCGAGCCTTGACCGACCTCAAAAAGATATACAAAAAACTCGAAAATAATCAAGCATTATGAACGAAGAACGCTATCAAATATTGATGACCGAATACCTCAGCGGTGAAATCACGCCGGAGCACGAAGCGGAACTCAAGGCGTATCTGGAGCAAAATGAGGAGGGTAAATCTGAACTCTTTGAGTTGAAGATTTTGAATGACCAATTGGGGCATATAGAAGTACCTGAACCCAGTGAGCAAATGTCGGCTAACTTTTATACAATGCTAGAGGAGCATAAACAGGCCGAGCAAAACACTCTAAAGTTGAGCACCAGGCTTAAAAGCTGGTGGGACTCTTTGAACTACCGCAGACTGGCTTACAATTTGGCTTATGGGCTTGTGGGAATTTTGATTGGGGGGCTGGGTATGTATTGGTTGCAGGATACCGCCACCAAAGGTGATAAAAACTTGGTGATTTCTAAAAAGAATGAAGAACAATGGGCAGATGTGAAAAAGCAATTGGCCAGGCTAGAAGCTGCCAATAAAGAGGTAATGCTCACCTTAATTAAAGAAAAGTCGGCTAGTGAACGATTACGTGCGGTAAACCTGACTAGTAACTTATCGGATGTGGATAACCGAATTATTGAGGCTTTACTCACTACACTCAATACTGACTCAAACGTAAACGTACGTTTGACTACGGTAGAGGCTTTATCACAATTTACCAAGCACCCCAAGGTACGCACAGGCTTGATCAAGGCCATTGCCAAACAAGATTCTCCGTTGGTGCAAATTGCTTTGGTAGATATTATGATTGATCTTCAGGAAAAAAGATCAGTAAATGCACTCAAAGAGTTGCTCAAAAAACAAGACCTCAATGAAGCGGTGAAAGGAAAAGTGGAGCAGGGCATTCAAGTCTTGATGTAAAAGAGCATAAGTACTAAAAAACGAACCTGTAGCAATCTGTTACAGGTTTTTTTATGCTTAAGGATATACATAAGCGTACAGAACTAAACTTTTAACTGTTCAGGGATGAACATTTCTAAAAACGTACAGGTTTTCAAATGCTTAATAGTCAGTAGTTTATAATTAATGGAAATAGTTTTGCCTTCACTTAAAATACAAATACCCATATAACTTTTTTGACAATGCATAAACTAACAATTTCTTTGATGGCTTGCCTACTATTGCTAGCCTTTGGTTCTGTTGTGGGGCAGTCATCACAAAAAGTATTTACTCAAGACATAGACAACTTCTGGATAGCTTTTGATAGCATCCAAACTACCAAAGATGAGCAGAAGCAATTAAGGCTAATCAATCAATACTACATTGCCGAAGGTACTCCTGGATTGAAGGCGTTTATGAAAGTGCGAAATTATACTGACAAACGTTGGGTCAAGTTGATCAATCGTTTTCCGAAATTTTGGAAATCCATTCGCCCTAATACTTTGGTAGTAAAAAGCAAAGTTACCGAGATTGAAAAAAGCCTTGTAAAACTTAAAACATTATACCCATCATTAAAAGAGGCAAAAATGTATTTTACTATTGGGGGCTTAAATTCAGGAGGGACTATTCACAATGGTAAAGTGCTTATAGGTTGTGAAATTGCTACTGGAACCAAAGAAACGGATGTTTCAGAGTTTAAAAGTAATTGGCTAAAGAGTGTTTTTAAAAATCAATCACTTGAAAATATTGTAATCTTAAATATTCACGAATATGTACATACTCAACAAAGAGGAGGCAGGCCTAAGAATTTATTAGCCAGAGCACTCAAAGAAGGCGCTTGTGATTTTATTACAGAATTGGTGATAGGTAAGCCAATGCGAAACAATTACATTGTATATGGGACTAAACACGAACAGGAATTAAAAAAACAGTTCAAAAAGGAAATGTTTGGTAAAGCATTTTATCATTGGATGTTTAATGGCTCTACCGCTCGGAAAATAGCCGATTTGGGATACTTTATGGGCTATACCATTTGTAAATCTTATTACAAGCAAGCCAAAAATAAACAAGCAGCTATCAAAGCCATTATAGAGCTAAATTATTCAAATAGTAGAGCCGTAGAAGGCTTTTTAGCACAATCAAAATATTACCAAAACCCCATTGACAAACAGGCTCTGATGAAGGAGTATAAAGAAAAACAGCCAGTTTTAGCAGGCATTGCTCCTTTTAACAACAATGATAAACAAGTGAGTATCAGCCATAAAAAACTGTTCATCAAATTTTCTCAAGAGATGATGACTGACAGTTATTCCATTTACTATTCCAAGAAAGGCAAAGAAGCTTATCCGGGAGTAGAAAAGCCACAATTTACCAAAGATCAAAAATCATTAGTGCTTAAGATTGACCTCAAGCCCAATAAGGAATATGAGTTTGTGATATCTAATCGAAAATTTCTCTCAAAAGAAGGATTCCCATTACCTAAAAGCTATAAGATAAGATTCAAAACTAGCACTAAGCCAGACTAAAGATATGGTGAGAATTTATCAAATGTAATATATCTCCGAAAGTCCGTGAAATATCTTCACGGGCTTTTTTTTATGCCTAATGGCTATTTTTGAGCCAATGTGTAACCATTTTCAATCATTGAGGTTTACCCCTGTGACTTTGCAAAGTAATTGTAATAATCAAAACCATATAATGATGAATAAAGCTTTAAAATTAGGTGTAAGCGTTTTGTTGATAGTGTGTGAAGTAGTAGTAGTGCAGGCTCAAAAAGCAACAGAAACTATCAAGAAAACAATGCCCAAGGCTCAGGTATTGCTTATTGACAACATCAATGGAACAGTCGAAGTGAAGGGAGGCAAAGGGGATAAGATTGGCCTTACGGCTACCAAAACGATTGTTGGAAATACGCAAAACGATGTAAATAATGCTAAAGACAAGATAGACTTAGTTATTTTTCGTGAAAACGATACTTTAGTAGCCCATATCAAAGCTCCCAATTTGACCTATGGTCGTAACCGGAATAATCAAAGAGGGTTTGGGTACGAATGGGACGACTGGAACAAGCAAAAAGGCTATGATTTTAAGTTTGATATACAAGTAAATGTACCAGAAAACACACATTTGATTGTACGAACGATTAATCAAGGAGACATTCGGGTAACGAATACCAAAGCCAGCTTGAAAGTGACGAATGTAAATGGTTCAGTTTACCTTGAAAATATTGCTGGGGCTACCCGGGCGCGTACCATCAATGGGCAACTCAAAGCAAATTATACCAAGGTTCCAGACCAAAATTCTTCTTACTATGCATTGAATGGGAATATTCGAGTAAAATATCCTAAGAGTTTGTCCGCTGATCTTCGTTTTAAATCTTTTAATGGAGATTTTTATACCGACTATGAGGTAAAACAGCTTCCTACAAAGGTAGTTAGTAAAACAGCCTCCGAGGGAAGGACAAAAGTGTATAAAGTAGACGAATTTACCTCAGTCAGGGTCAGAAAAGGAGGGAAGGTATTTAAGTTTGAAACCCTGAACGGAAATATTTATGTAAATCGCAACAAATAAACACAATATTCACTCAACTCATTATTTTTAAGCAAATGAAATCAAGAAATTTGAAAAGATTCAACAAATATCTGCAGTGTACATTACTGGCATTGTTGCTGACTGGCTGGGGAGTACAGGCCCAAAAAGTAATTGATGTGCCATTGTCTGAGCCAGGCAAACGTGGTAAGCTAAGAATGGGCATTACTTATGGTTCTATCAAAGTGATAGGATACGATGGTAAAACTGTGAAGGTATCGTCTGACGCAAGCACTAGATCTTCGGGAGGAAGCTCTGGAGGGATGCGAAGAATCCCCAATACCTCGATGCGAATGACAATTACCGAAGAGAGTAATTATGTGAAAATCTCTACGAGTAGTCACAAGCGTACAAAGTATGTAGTACAAGTTCCTCGTAAATTTGATATAAAAATAAGCACCGTAAACAGTGGTACCTTAGAAATAGAAAATATAGAAGGTGAAATAGAGGCCAGTAATGTAAATGGGAGCATTTATGGCAAAAACATTTCAGGGTCAGTGCTAGCAAACACCGTCAATGGACGAATTGTCTTAAAGTTTGCCAAAGTAAAATCAAATACGCCTATGTCTTTTCGCGGATTTAACGGTAAAATTGATGTGACTCTTCCTAAAAAGACCAAAGCAAATCTAAAAATACGTTCAGATCAAGGGCAAATTTACAGTGATTTTGATATGAAGATTGAAGATAAGCCAGTGGTAGAAGAAAAGAAGGGCAGTCGTAGACGGATTATTGTAGATAAATGGGTAATGGCAAAGATTAATGGAGGAGGCCCTACGCTCACATTTAAAAACTACAATGGGAGTGTGTACATTCGTAAAGGAGACTAAAACCTACAAGAGGTTACCAACGCAATAACTAACAACCCAAAAAGCCCTTTATATTGATTATAAGGGCTTTTTGGGTTTAATATTATCTAGGCTCTTACATGTTGTGAGGTTTCCAGCAACCAGCGACGAGCCGCTTTTTCTCCTTCAAAGTATTGGGTAATGCTTTTGGTAACTTCGTCTTCGTCGATCGTTTGTTCTACCGACAAATGACTCATAGTATCGAGGCTAGTTACGATGGCTATTTTTTCTACTCCCAAAGATTTAACAAAGGGAAAAAAGTTCTCAACTAACCAATCTTGTACCTCTGGTACTATTGTATATTGAAACCCACGCAAGTTTAGCAAAATGTAACGGGGATCGTGTTTTCGTAAATTGTTTAGGAAGTTTGGTACTCCAGCAAGAAAATCTTCATCATTTAAACGAATGGTAGATGGATAAGCTACAATATACATCAAAGATGAGGTTTTATTTATAGAGCGGGTAGACCATTTGTCACTATAAATTTTCATTTTAATGTGGTGGATAAGGTTGAACAAAAATAGTATTAAAGTGTTGTCGTGAAAAGATCGGGCAAAGGCCGATCCACCAGCGTCATTTTAAAAAAAATAGTCAATAAGGTAACTTAAATTGAAATTCAAATAAAAAGTTACACTCCTAAGTTTAAAGGTGATTTGTCTTGTGGGATTTTGCATGTGTACGAACTGTATAGCCAAATTGTTTGGTTAACTCGGTGAAAATGAAAAAACTAGGAGTTTTTACTCATTCATTAGTCAGCATTAATTTTATGCATTTATAGAATTGTTTAACCAAAAAAGGCCTTTAATTATTATTCTTCGAATGTAAGAATAGTGTGTGCTATGATGTTTGTTAAGTGACTAATAATGATAATTAAAATTAACTGTCAACGTAAGTTTCCTGGCTTTTGTCGCTTTTCTAATCGATGGTCAAATGACTCAATACACGCAATTAGTAGTCATCAAATTCATCTTCCAAAATGGCATATTCCAGTGTATCAGACCAGCCCGACTTTAAGGGTAAAGATTTACGCTTACGTCCCTCGGAAACCATTCCTACTTTCTCAAGAACCTTAGCCGAGCGAAGGTTTTCCACCGCACAACCTGCTTCTATACGGTGTAGCTCCAAATCTTCAAACCCAAATCTTAAAATTTCCTTAACAGCTTCGGTAGCAATGCCCTTTCCCCAATAATCTGGATGGATTTTATACCAAACTTCGCCATTTTTCATCTTGCTGGCTCCCAAGTGTAGGCCTACCAGTCCTACAAAATCATGTTGGTATTCCAGGTGTTGATATTCAACTGCCAGCGTGTAGTTTTTTCTATGATCAGATTTTTGAAACCCCACCCATTGGTTCAGTATTGAGAGGGTTTCTTGCTTGTTTTTAGGAATGCCCAAGGTATTATACTCATCTGTTTGAGGCAATGAATGGAGCATATGTACCTGTTCCAGGTCATTCAAAGAGAGTTCACGGAGAATTAATCTTGGGGTGTGAAGTTTAGTTTTATGGATATTCACAATTGCTTTAGGTGATGATTGTAACCTAAATATAGTAAAAGCTTTGCTTTTAACTACAGATAGTGTTACTCAAAAAAATAGCAATGTATGCTTATATCGGGTGGGAGATCGTGCGTAAATGTTTGATTAATACTTGATTGTTAAATGTTTTAGTCAAGATTGGGCAAAGAACTGATAAAATTAGAACGTTTCTAAAATTAGATAGTTCTGCCTAACTTTGCTGCAAATAAAAAAGCAACAAAAAAAATGCATATAGCAATTGCGGGAAACATTGGGGCAGGCAAAACTACTTTGGCTACCAAATTGGCCGAATATTACAACTGGATACCTTGTTTCGAGTCAGTAGAAGACAACCCCTATCTGGAAGATTTTTATAAAGATATGCCAAAATGGGCGTTTCACTTACAAGTTTATTTCTTGAATCATCGTTTCAATCAAGTAGTACAAGTGCAGCAAAATCCGTTGCCTACTATTCAAGACCGGACTATTTATGAAGATGCGCATATTTTTGCCACTGGTTTGTATAAATCAGGCATTATGAAACCCCGTGAATTCGAAAATTACTGGGGGGTATATCAAACGTTACTTCATTTTGTGGCCCCTCCCGATGTCTTGATTTACCTCAAAGGTGATATACCTAAGTTGATGGAGCAAATTAAAAGAAGAGGGCGTAGCTATGAGCAAAGTTTGGAATCATATGTAACCGACTTGAATGCACACTATGAAAGCTGGATTGATAACTATACCGAAAGCCCACTCATTGTATACGATATTGCCCAAGCCGATTTTTTACGTAGTGAGCAAGATTGGCAAACGTTGATTGGTCAAATAGATCAAATATTGGAGCGACAAACCACCCAAACGAAATCAGTACAATAAGTAGTAAGGCTACTTGTTTTATAGGTAAGCAAAAGTATAAAACCACTAAGCAATGAAAAACAACGTAAAATTGACAAGCTTGATGATATGCCTTTTGGTATGTTTTGGGCATCACCTACAAGCACAAGTATCAAAAGAAGTGAGGCTGGCCAAAGGACTGTATCGCCAAGTATCTAAGGCTCGAGAGCGAGGGCGCTTGTTTGAGAGTGTATCTGAGCTGAATAAGGGTGGGTTGCGCATTCCTCGCGTAGGAACTTTCAATAGAATTGAACGGTATTTTTACCGCCTTACGCCTGAAAAAAAGCCTACCCTCAAAACTATTCTGGTAAAGATAGAGCGTAACAATGTACGCTACAATCAAGAATTTCTTTTTAATGATGCTGGAGAGCCAGTATACATTTTTGAAAGTCAAAACGATTTCAAAAAGTTTAAATATCGCATACTGAGGGTGTATTTTCACAAAGAAAAGCTCATTCAATGGGTCAAGGGTAGAGCAGTGATTGATGGGCAATTTTTGCAGGAAAAGCACAAAAAAAGAGCGAGTTATCTATTGAGTGAAGCCAAGAAGTACTACCAAAAATACAAAGTACAAGTAGCAGGTATCGAGCAAATGGACTAGACCTTTAGAAACTCTAGTTAAAATTGGTAATAGCCGCATAATTGATAATCAAATGAAAAGAATTATCAATGATTACAAAGAGCCACATGGCTACCCATTCTGGTTTTTTCTCCGAAAAACCATAATTGGTGCTTTGTTTGCGCCAGTTTATTAATCTGATCCAATACAAGGCCAATTGAAACTTGTCAATCAAGAAATGGGTGACAAGTATGATTGCACAAGTCTTAGGACTGAAGAAAAAATAAAAAGGTAAAGTGTACAATATACTATGTATAGTACAGGCCAGCCATCCTTCCCTGCTGAACTCAGTTTTACGGGCTGCCATCCAATCATTTTG
>DMXI01000200.1 GCA_003483885.1 Microscillaceae bacterium | reverse complement strand
AAATCTAGCGAAACTGATCGTTACGCACAATTACAACAACGTATTAGTGCGATTATATAACAAAACCGTATTTAACAATATAAACCAATAGATTGATGAAGTATTCTCTCGACAAACAACCCAAATACACGCTTATTCAGTTGCAAAACGAAAAGATGGATGCTACTTTGTCACCAGAGCTAAAAAGTACTTTTGTAACCCTCAACGCTGAAGGTGCCAAGAACTTTGTAATTGATTTGAGCAAAGTAAAATATGTAGACTCATCTGGGTTGGGAGCATTATTGATTGCAAACCGTCTTTGCATGGATGCCAAAGGAACGATGGTATTGACTGGTATCACCGATCACGTAATGAAGTTGATCAAAATATCTCAGTTAGACAAAGTGCTCAAAATATTGCCTACCAATGAAGAAGCCATTGATTTCGTATTTATGAACGAGTCAGAAAATGGCCTGAAAGACGGTGAATAATTAAAATCATTGTTGGTTTAAAGCAACAAAGAGTTTGTTTAAATCTTTAAAGATTAGGCAAACTCTTTAGTTGTTTTATCAGGAATCGAGTTTTCAGAATGACTGCTTGGACTTAAGGTAAACCAGCGTATGAGTTCAGGGAGTGATCCTTATGACGTATCATAAGAAATTTTCTACTTTGTAAAACCGTGTATGTTTCAAGTAACCATTTTAGGCAGTGGTGCTGCCCTTCCCGTAATTGCCCAAGACTTTAGACGTTATCCAACCGCTCAGTTAGTTTCACTTCCTCATACTCACCTGCTCATAGACTGCGGCGAAGGTACCCAAATGCGCCTGCAAGAGCTTAAAATTAAAATTAACCGTATCAAGCATATTTTTATCAGCCATTTACACGGTGATCATTACCTGGGTTTGATTGGCTTGCTTTCTTCGATGCATCTCAACAAGCGTAATCAGGATTTGCATTTATATGGCCCCGAAGGATTGGCTGAAATTATTAGAGTTCAACTTAAGTATAGCTATACCCGCTTTAACTACAAGGTTCATTTTAAAGAGCTCAAAACTGGAGTGCCTGAAGAAGTATTGAATGATGGCATGTTTTCAGTGACCACGATTCCGCTTAATCATCGCATTCCCTGTAATGGATTTTTAGTGAAAGAAAACCCTAAAAAAAGGAAGATTATCAAGGAAAAAATTCCTCAGGATATTTGGGAATGGCAATACGCCAAAACTCTGCAAAAAGGCGAAGACGTGCTCAATGAAGAAGGAGAGGTGCTCATTAGCGCCAAAGAATTTACGGTGCAGCCCAAAAGTCGTTCTTATGCTTATTGCAGCGATACTTCCTATTTTGAACCCATCATTGAACAAATCAAAGGGGTGGATTTATTGTACCATGAGGCCACCTTTACCAATGAAGAAATAGAACGCGCTGCCGATACCTACCACTCTACGGCCTTTCAAGCCGCTACTATTGCCTCCAAAGCCGAGGTAGGTCGCTTGATCATTGGCCATTTTTCTTCTCGCTACCGCAACAATCTAGAGCCACTTCTTCGTGAGGCCCGTTTACAATTTGCTGAATCTTACCTCGCTATTGAGGGTTCTTCTTTTGTATTGGAGAAAGAGAATATGCCGGTAGGGTAGGAATTTAGTCAGCGACTACATTGACATCTTTTAGAATTGCGCCTTGTTTTTTGGCGTAATCATATTGGGATTGTGTAAGGGTAACTTTTGTTAAAGTCGACTTGTATAGATTAGACCCTTCTAGATTAGTTTTTGCTAAATTACTCCCTATTAAGTAGGCTCCTATTAAGTTAGCCTTTGCGAAATTCGCATATCCTAATGTCGCTTTCATTAAATTGACGGATCTTAGATCAGCCCCTCTGAAATCGGCTTCTATTAAATTAGCTTCTGCTAAATTGGCACCTATTAAATCTGCTTTACTCAGATTAGCTTTACTTAGGTTGGTACCTATCAAATCTGCTTTACTCAAGTTAGTGCTACTTAAATTGATACCAATTAAATCTGCTTTTACAAAAAGAAAATTTTTTTTGAAATTTTTAACCTCAATCGCTTGTTTAATCATTTCCCGATGAAACACTTTTGATTGGCTCATTCTTTGAAAATTGAAGCTTTGAGTAAACTTGAAGTCCTGAATGTATTTGATAATTAAAAAATATTCCAGCACTGATTTATGAGAAAACTTATAATAACCATCAGCATTCCGATTAAGAAGTGATTTGCTTGTCATTTCTATCTTAGAAAGGGTAATTCCATGCTCTTTAGCAAATGGATTGAGGCTATCTCGATGTATCTTATATTCTCCTTTGTATGGATTATGATAAAGGTAGCCAGCCATTTTTACCGAAAACTTGTATAGATTTATGGCAAAATCTCGTTGCTTTTTAGGTTCTACTAATCGCTTAGCTTCTCTTTTAATCCACTTATACACCATTGCCTCATAAATCTGAAAACTATATTGATATTTATTTTCATTTTCATTTTTTTTTATATCTCTAATAAAATCATGGATGTATGCCAATAACATAGGGCGAACTATGAGATTAGGTGCTTTATGGATGAGATTTTTTGCCTGAGTAAATTTTTTGTTATTCCAAAACTTAAAGATTTTTCTGAAACGTTTTTTGAGATACTTTTCTACATCTTTATCATCAAAAGGAGATATGTACATGCGACTTAGTTTCTGAGGTCCTTTGCTAGTAGGTATTTTAGTACGGATCATGATTTCTTTCTCAGAAGGAAAAAACTGAGTACGAGAAGTAATGATTACTTTGTAAAAATCTTGAGTAAACTCAATAATATTCTCTAGGCGTTTCTTGTAGTTCTCAACTGCCAATTGGTCCTCATCAAAAGCATCTAATAACAAAATAGTCTCTTCAGCTTTATCTATTTTTTTTATTTTTTCAATATAGTGCCAAGTTTTATAATTGGCAATATGAAATAAACGCATTTCTTTGTGACGCTTCTTTTTATTCCATTCTAAAAATAAGTTAATCATTAAAGTTGTCTTACCCATGCCTGAATCAGCCAAGACTAGAAAAAACTTGGTATCTACTTGTTTGCTAAGATCTGAAGAGAATACTCTATTCATAAAATGAGGGAGGGTAGGTTTACGAGCAATGTCAGTAAAAGAATCATTTAGTTCTGTATTAATTGAGGGAGGGATATTTTGCCATTGGGTAGGAATATAAAAATGAGTAGCATTTCGTATCTCCGAAGGTGGGTAAAAGTCTGGGATTTTAGGAGCTGGTAACGGATTGTTTTGGATTTGAAAAATCACATTTCCATCTACTTGATGGATGTTGTACATCTTATCCGCAGTGAGTTTATCACCTCCTACATTATCCCCACTACTGCTGTGTTGTTGATTTTTGTCAGCCATATGCCTCATTGAATTGATTGGATATTTGATCCAGTTGATAGAATTTATGCCTTGGTTAATATAAGGAAATTCTCTCAATAAGCCTTCAAAGAAACAAACTGAAACTATTTAAATATTGTATATCCAGGCCACCTCTAGACTAAACTATCTTATGACAAATCTACAATGAGGCAATGCAGTTTTGATTTCTTTGGGAATTTTAAGTGGATTAGATTCATAACGATCACGATTACTGCGGAAAATCACCTCCTTGAGCTGAGGCATTTGGGCAATAATTGCTGGAAACTCCTTGAATTCATTATTAGAAATATTCAACACCTGCAAATGAGCCAATTGGGGTAAACTATCGGGCAAAGTAGATAAAAAATTGCCACTACAATCGAGCTTTTGCAAATGAGAGAGACGGTGAATATCGTCGGGAATAGCTTCAATGTAACAGCCCGCGATGTTGAGGTCTGTCAATGTGGCAAACTCGAGTATATCTTCTGGAAAAGGCTTCGGTTGGTAATACTCATAAGCATAAGGCATTTCATAACTAGGCATATAAGTAGCATAAGCCTTAAAAAAGTTCAAAGACGTTCCCTCAATAAGCGATTGTAAGACTTTTTTCCGAAGTTCGCTTCCTATTGGTTCATAGTCAAAGAAAAACCGTAACCCATGCTGGTATTGTAAATAGTGATAATAAGCGATTTTACCCCATTCGATGTCTTTGCTTAAAGAAGCGTATTTTCGAAGCTTTTTGTACGTTTTTTTCTCTGCATCATACCCCGATGCCTTAGTACCCAGTTTTTCCTTATGGTTGAGTGCTTTTTGAAAGGTTTTCTTGCCATATAGATTGACTAACTCTTTGGCACCTTCTCTCGTTTTTTTGTCTGAGGAAATCTTGGCTACAAAAAATACCTCCGTAAGCAATTCATCTGGAACCCCTCCTCCTTTTAAAATACCAATGGCTACTCCCATATTGGCTGGATCGGTACTAGTCAGTAATCCTCGGAGGTTTTCTATGCTCAACGAAGCGTCTTCCTCTTCCTGTAAAAGATAAGGAGTAGCCAAAGAATTCAAAAAATCGTTGAGTTGCTGTTCACTCAAATAAGTATAATTCTTTTTAGCGGCTGCTTCGTAATCTTTAGGATTGAGACCTACTACAATATGCGTGGTTTGAGGAGAAATTTTGGGACTATAGCCAATATTATGATTGAGAAACCTTTCTTTAACCTCATTCTTTTTAAAAGAGGTATCTCCCACAAAAGTCAACACTGATTTGTCAGTGAGGGGCTTTTTAGGAAAATTAGCATTGGGTAATTGTAAGATATAATCCAGGGCATGTTTTCGTATATGATCCTCTGGAATAGTAAGCGCCTCAAACAGTCGTATTACTGGCAGAGTCTTAACCTGTTGATCATTGCCAAGAAAGATTTTCTGAAAATCCTCATAATGAGCCTCTGGAAAATTAGTTTTTTGATAGATTTCTTTGAATTTACTCAAAATTTGCCGCGGCGACCTTTGCTTGATTTGCCCCAAACCACTTGCATATACCAGGTTACTCATATGGAATACATCTTGGGGAATTTTAGTAAATTGATTGCCCTGGGTCAAAAGGCTCTGAAGCAATTTCAATTTGGTGATACTTTGAGGGAACGTAGCGAATTGGTTATTGCTAATATCAAGCATTTCAAGAAACATCAAATTACCCAAGCTATCAGGCAATGCCTTAAGCTGATTATCTCCTAAGGATAGATAACGTAACTTTTGTAAGTCTCCAATATTATCTGGAAGGCTTTGGAGTGTATTATGATCTATTTCGAGTCGTTGGAGCTTACTTAATTGAGAAATTTCGACGGGCAATTCACATAATTGATTTCGATTGAGGTGAAGCCTGGTCAAGTTTTTAAGCTGTCCAATGGCTGGGGGTAAAGTGGCAAGTTGTGTATTGGTAAGGTCTAAGACACGTAGATTGTGAAATACACTAATTTGATCAGGTAAAGCCTTCAGTTTTTGGTTTGACAAGTCTAACGTGGTAACTGTATGTTTTTTGGTGGTGGCTAGGGCAACGTCTAAATTTTCAAATTTCATAGTTTTGTTTTGAAGCTTTCGTTATTAAAAGTCGAGACGACTTCAAAAAAGGCCATCCTCGAAGCTACACAAATTTCTTGATTTTTGAATGAATATCCTGATTATCTCAAATCTGCCAATAGCTAATGGCCAACTACTAAGAGCTATTTCCCATACCAATCTCTCAGCCGCACTTCAATCTTACTATCTCCTTTATTGACCAACGACTTAAATTTTTTAACATCACTAAAACCCTCTTTACCTCGAAAATGAAAAGGATATACGATTTTAGGCTTAAACTCAATGACCGCACTGGCGGCTTGGTTTACATTCATCGTGTAGGGTAGGTTCATGCACACAAAAGCAATGTCGATGTTTTTTAGGGCCCGCATTTCCTTGATATCTTCCGTATCGCCCGAAATGTACAGTTTTTTACCTCCCAAGGTCACAAGGTATCCATTGCCGCGACCTTTTGGATGGCGACTTTTGGCATTTTCTGGCAAATTGTACATCGGAATGGCTTTTACTTTAATGCCCATCACTTTTTTAGTTTTGCCATTGGCTAGTGCACGAAATTTTTTAGGAGCAAAAGTTACATCCTCTTTGTTCAATCTGTCGATGACTGCTTGAGGTGCAATCAGTTCCGCATTTTTAATATCCAAAGCCCCTAAAGTCTTTTTGTTCAGGTGATCACCATGAATATCTGTAATCAATATTAAATCTGGCTTAGGAAATTTTGTATAGCGTTCAGCCCCACCGTATGGATCAACGTAAATCGTTTTACCATTCCATTCCAATACCATAGAGGCATGCAATACTGGATGAATGGTGATTTTCCCTTTTTTAGCGTCAACTTGATCGCTCTGGGCTTGTACCTGCACCAGTGCCAAAATCATCAATAGTCCAATTGTGTATATTTTTTTCATAGATCAATACATTTATTATTATAACCATAAAACCCAATCTCTCATAAATAGTTTGTGAATGAATCTCTGAGTATTAAAAACGAATACCAATCATTTTTCACTTTTCGTTTTTAGCTTTTCACTTTTGAGGTTCCTCGCTTTTTTTGTTTATTGAAGCAACTATTGTCAAAATAAGATTTTGAAACTGTGGGTAAAACTTTGAACTCATTTTGTAAAGAAAAGATTTACTCAACATATATTATATAGTAAAACGAAACTATTAAAACCAAAAAGCAATGAAAGAAGCCGTTATTGTGTCGACTGCACGTACCCCTATTGGCAAAGCCTACAAGGGATACCTCAATAATACCAATGCTCCTACAATGGGTGGTTGGGTGGTAAAAGAAGCCGTAAAAAGAGCCGGAGTAGATCCTGCGGAAATAGATGACTGTATCATGGGGTGTGCTTTACCCCAAGGAACCGCCAGCCCCAATATTGGCCGTTTGGTCGCTTTATCGGGCGATTTACCTGTAACTGTAGCGGGTATGACTATGGATCGCCAATGTGCTTCTGGTATGATGGCGATTGCTACTGCAGCGAAGCAAATCATCGTAGATGGTATGCAAATCGTTGTCGGAGGAGGCTTAGATTCCATTAGTTTGGTACAAAACAACCACATGAATACCCATCGCATATTTGATAAAGCTTTGGTAGCCAAACACCGCCATGCATATATGCCGATGTTGCAGACTGCTGAAACGGTAGCCAAGCGCTATAACATTAGCCGAGAAAAACAAGACGAATATGGTTTACAAAGCCAACAACGTACTGCCGCCGCACAGGAGGCTGGTAAGTTTGATGACGAAATCATCTCAATTACAGCCAATAAAGCCATTATGAACAAGGAGACCAAGGAGGTAACCTATGAAGATGTGACAATGACCAAAGATGAGGGCAACCGACCCAGTACTACGTTAGAGGCATTGCAGGGGCTACGTTTGGTAAACGAAGGAGGAACAATTACCGCCGGAAATGCCAGTCAGTTGTCAGATGGGGCTTCAGCTTGTGTGGTGATGGATAGTAAGTTAGCTGAACAACGTGGTTTGCAGCCTTTGGGGGCTTACCGTGGAATGGCGGTGGCTGGTACCGAACCCGACGAAATGGGGATTGGGCCGGTATTCGCAGTACCCAAGTTATTAAAGCAGCATGGCCTCAAAATAGAGGATATCGGGTTATGGGAGCTAAACGAAGCCTTTGCGGTACAAGTGATTTATTGCCGTGATCGTTTGGGTATTCCAGATGAATTGTTGAATGTAAATGGGGGTTCCATTTCTATTGGCCACCCATATGGTATGAGTGGTTCGCGTATGGTGGCCCATGCCTTGATTGAGGGCAAGCGTCGTGGAGCCAAATATGTAGTATCTACCATGTGTGTAGGAGGAGGTATGGGAGCTGCTGGTTTGTTCGAGGTTTATTAGTAGATAAATACAGAAAGCAAGCGAAAGCTAAAAGTCTCTTTAGTAATAATAAACTAAAGAGGCTTGTTTTTTAGTACAAGGTTCCTATTTTTGAATTATAAAAGAAAAAATTGTATAAAATACAGCTGTTTCTTTCAAAAAGATAAGCGCTTGTTTAAAAGAACGAACTTGTTTAGGGTTTTTGCTTTGAGAACAAAATTAGAAATTTTGGACACAGGTAAGGCGTGAAAAACGGAGTTTAGCTATGCTAAATGAGTATTTTCACAACGAAGCCTGTGCCTAAAAGGATATTTTTGAATCATTTGAATAAATCTTAAACAAGTTCAACAACTAATTTAACCCCAAAAACAATTCTATGGCTTTTTACGCAGGAGAACGACAACAAAAAATATATTCCTCAGGAGCAAGTGGGAAACGCCCCATTGTTCCAGTAGATTTGACCCAACTAGAGGAGGCCGCTCGTAAAAAAATTCCTACCAATGCGTTTGCCTATATCGCTGGTGGAGCAGGCATTGGGCAGACGATCCAAAATAACCGTACTGCTTTTCAAGCCTATGAAATCATCCCCCGAATGCTGCGAGATGTGTCGGTACGAGATACTTCGGTAGAATTGTTTGGGCAAACATTCCCTTCTCCCTTGATGACTTCTCCAGTCGGAGTATTGGAAATGGTACACCCTCAAGCAGATATTGCCGTGGCCGAAGCCACTAGTAGCTTAGGGGTACCTATGATTTTTTCGAACCAAGCCTCCTTTCCTATGGAAGCCTGTGCTGCCAAAATGGGCAATAGCCCTCGTTGGTTTCAATTATACTGGAGCAAGTCTAACGATTTGGTAGTGAGCCTATTAAAGCGAGCCGAAGCTGCAGGTTGCTCGGCTATAGCAGTAACCTTAGATACTACCATTTTGGGGTGGCGCATCCAGGATTTAGATTTGGCCTATTTACCGTTTTTAGAAGGAAAAGGTATTGCCCAATATACCAGTGATCCCGTTTTTCAAAAGCTTATGGATGAACCCGACGACCCCAATGCCCCCCAATTGAAACCTAAAGTAACTTTACATTTGCTCAAAACGGTTTTGCAAATGAAAAAGAATTATCCTGGTGGCTTTTGGAAAAACCTACGATCAGATCGTCCTTTAAAGGCTGTCAGAAAATTTACCAGTATTTATTCACGCCCTTCTATCAAGTGGGAGGAACTCAAGTTTTTGCGTGAGCATACCAAACTACCCATTGTGCTCAAAGGGATTTTGCACCCTGATGATGCCCAAAAAGCATTGGATTATGGGATGGATGGCCTCATTGTATCCAACCACGGAGGACGCCAGGTAGATGGGGCAGTAGGGAGCTTCACGATGCTGCCCGAGATTATAAAAACAGTAGATGATAAAATACCAGTGTTGCTAGATAGCGGGATTCGTAGTGGTGCCGATATGTTCAAAGCCATTGCACTAGGAGCCAAAGCCGTATGTATTGGCCGACCTTATGTTTATGGACTGGCACTGGCAGGAGTAGAGGGAGTAAAAGAAGTATTGAGTAACTTAATGGCTGATTTTGAGCTAAATATGGCCCTTTCGGGGTGTACCTCTATTCAAGAAATCACGCCCGATACTTTGCGTAAATCTCATTAACAGTAATAAAGAGTGCTAAAAATTGATTAAGTGGTAATAAAATGGAAGAAAACGACCCAATAAAAGAAACAACCAGGCAAAATCATGATAGTCAATGGGTAAAAGAAGTAGCCCGCCAAAGTTGGGAGCCTGAATTGCTGATTTCAGGAGCCGCGGCTTATGCTTCTTTAAGCCTTCCCGATGTGTTCAAAAGCGTGTTTTTAACCTATCAATCAGAGTATATGATTGGTAGTAGTTTTCTCGACTTGTATTTTCCTGCTTTGATTTATTCGGTATTTGCTTCTATTGGTCAAATATTGATTCTCACTTTTGTGCTTCACTTCAGTATGCGTGCTTTTTGGGTAGGCATGGTTGGGTTGTTATCGGTATATCCTGAGGGTATTCGTTTCGACGAAATCAAATATGTCAATAATTATGGAAAGGAGTTTTTGAAAAGAAAATTGACCAGTGTAGAGGAGTTTATCATTCGGCTAGACAAATGGTGTAGTGTGTTATTTTCTATTGCTTTTATCATTGTGCTGGTTATGCTAGGGGTTGCCTTTATGTATGGAATGTTTTTCCTGGTGGTAGCTGTAGGTAAAATGTTAGTTCCAGGTGAATGGTTGAAGTCTTATGAGATTTTTATTACTTTTTTCATTGCTATAGTTTTTGGGATACTGATGATCGTTGTCATAGTCTTGAAACAAATGAAAAAAAGCCACAAAGCCGAAAAATGGGGTTTTTTACTGAATTATAGGATGTCTCAGCTTATTTTTCCTCTGATTAGTAAAGCTACCCCTTATTTGATGTACACGTTCTACTCCAACTTATCGCGTCGAACTTTGATGGTTAGCTCAATTTTAATCGGGACCTTATTTGCGGTTTTGTTGGTGAGTAACTCAAATGACAGCTACACCCGAAAAAAGATTGTAGGAACGAGGAGTTATTTTTCAAAAGGAAGTGCTGCACATTTGCTACAAAGCGATTATTATGAAAATCTGCGGGATGCACACGATCCTGTAGAGCACCTGACCATTCAAAGCGACATTGTGAAAGAACCGTTCTTAAAACTTTTTATCGCCTATCCTAAGCGTCTTGATTTTCGTTTAGAACAGTTTTGTAAGCCCGCAATTGTAGACACTAAAATTCCTAAACCTGCCCAAAGAGAGATGCGAGATGCCCATTACCTGGCTTGTTTTAAACAAATGTATCAAGTATTTATCAATCAGCAACCGATCGAGCAGCTTAACTTTATGTACTATGTGCATCCAACGAGTAAGGCGAAAGGAATAATTGCCTATATACCCATCGATGACCTGATTAATGGGAGTAAGAACTTGTTACAGATTAAAACCAAAATACCCAACCCTTTGATCAAAAAAAAGCAACGAACCGCTTATGAGTATTCGTTGCCATTTTGGTATATAAAAGAAAAATAGTTTATGCTTCCATAAGCCAGGCCTCAGCTTGTTCAGGATTATCAAAATAGCGGGTTTGATAGTCACCTTCTTGCTGACGTTTTTCCATTTCTCCCACGGCTTGCTGTACCGATAAATTTGCAATGTAGTCGGCTGGAATAATGATAGCCATTTTCTGCAAACCTCCTTCTATTAATTTTTGATTGAACTCACCCGAAATCCATTCCTGTAGCTCAGGAGTAATTACAAAAGCAAAATCTTTACTATAGCCCATCCAGTGCTTTATTCTTTTTTCTCTGATTAAGTCCGCTATCTCAAGCACTATATCTTTGTATTCTTGTACTTTCAGGTCATAAGTGCTTGGAAACCAGTGTACAGTGAGCAAAGATTTTTCTTGGTCCAAATGACCTTCTATAAAACGATTAGAGAGAATAGGGTTTGTATCCATACTGCGTGGGGTTAGATTATAAGAAAAGATATTTTATGAATTGAGTCTTACCTAAAAAGAGCGTTTTAGAGAAACGAACGATTTAGAGAAGCAATGAATAAAGTTAAATTATTCATTGCCAACTTACAAAATATATTACGCTCCCAACAACCATTCCTTGGCTTGCTCAGGGTTATCAAAATAGCGAGTTTCAATCGTTTCTAAATCTTGATGCTTTTCCATTTCCTCAATACTTTGTTTTACTCCTACATTCGCAATGATGTCAGCAGGAACAATCATCGCCATTTTTTTTAATCCAGCCTGCAATACCCTCTGATTAAATTCTTGAGCGGCCCATTCTTGTAAGTCAGGAGGTACTATAAAGGCAAAATCCTTGGTGTAACCCATCCAGTATTTAATATGGTGTGTTTCAATAAACTCAGCAATCTGTATAAAAATTGACTGAAAATTTTCTGCCGACATCTCATAAGTAGAAGGTAACCATTTGATGGAAAGCAATGCGCTTTCCTGATCTAAAAAAGCGTTTAAAAAATTGTTTGTAAAGGCAGTTTCTTGCATAATTTTTTAGAAATAAAAGTGTAGAAATAAGTAAGATCGTTCTCAAAGAATTTCTTTGTCATTTGAAAAACTCTTGTTTGAAAACAACATAATATCCTGCGGATATCAAGCAAGTATGTAGGATGGAATGCAATGCTGAAAGACCAAGGAATAGGGTAAAGGTCATCAGTTTTGAGGTTAGCAGAGGGGTATTATTATTTGCTAAGAAGGCTCAAGGAGATTGAATTAATTTTTATGGTTTTGTGAAATAGTCAAAGGAGCGATAAATGCAACCAGGGTTAAAGTATGGTAGGTAATTATTATACTATTTGTTCTTCGATTAGTTTCAAAATTATTTACTTATATGCAAAAAAGTTTACTTTGAAAGGTGAAGGTTTTGTTGAAATAAGGTTAGTTTTCTTGCTGTAAACCAGGCGATAACAAAATAAGACAATAAACAGCCGATTCCTGCTCATTGCCTTATTTTAAGAAAAATCTATTAGTTTTCCAGTAGCCACTGCTTGGCTTGTTGAGGGTTATCAAAATAGCGCATTTCAAAAGTTTCTTTTTCCTGCTGTTTTTCCATTTCTCCTACACTTTGTTGCACTGCCAGGTGAGTGATATAGTCGGTAGGAATAATCATCGCCATTTTTTTTAGGCCGGTTTGTGTCAACTTTTGGTTGAATTCTCCCGCAGTCCATTCTTGCATTTCAGGACTTACAATAAAAGCAAAGTCTTTGGTATAGCCCATCCAACGCTGTACTTTATAATCAGCAATAAAGCCTGCGATTTCCATAAATATTGATTGGTACTCCTCTGCTGACATTTCATAGGTAGAAGGAAGCCAACGTATCGTAAGCAAAGAGGCCTCATTAGCAAAAGAAGCTTCCATGAAATGGTTTGAAAAATTTGTTTGATTCATAAATATAAAGGTGTAATAAAACGATCTTGGAATTAAAACTAAGTAAGTGTTAATATTTAAGGATAAAGTTAAATTTTGAATGGTTTGTATACTAACTTGTGGCAGAGAATTATACACAGTTGTTATACTGTTTGTTTACCGATTAGTTTTAATAAATGTTACTTATATGAAAAAATATTTACAAACTATAACCCTACTTGTGCTGCTGATTGTTGTGATTACCTCCTGTGGATCAGGCGATAACAACACCGCAAACACTGATGGGGGCGATAAAGCAGACCTGATTGTACACAATGCTATGGTATATACCGTAGACAATAAATTTAGCAAAGCAGAAGCGTTTGCCATTAAGGATGGAAAATTTGTAGCAGTAGGCTCTTCTCAAGAAATCCTGGGAAAATATACCTCTCAAAATGTGCTAGACCTCAAAGGACAACCAGTATATCCAGGCTTTTTTGATGCCCATTGTCACTTTTACCGATATGGACTGGGCTTACGCCAGGTAGATTTAGTAGGAACTACTTCGTATGCCGATATTGTGGCCAAACTGGTAGCTTTTCGCAAAGAAAACCCTGACCAGCCTTGGTTGATGGGCCGTGGCTGGGACCAAAACGACTGGGAAGTAAAAGAATTTCCTACTAAAGATACCTTGGATAAATTATTTCCTGATGTGCCAGTTTTTTTGACCAGAGTAGATGGCCATGCGGCGTTGGTCAATCAAAAAGCATTTGATTTGGCTGGGGTAAAAGCAGGAGACAAAATAGATGGTGGCCTAATAGTAACCAAAAATGGCCAATTGACGGGAGTATTGGTAGACAACGCCACCGATTTGGTAAATGTTAAGATTCCTACGGCCACTAAAGCCGAACAAGAAAAAGCTTTGCTAGATGCACAGAAAAATTGTTTTGCGGTAGGGCTTACCAGCGTAGTAGATGCTGGACTTAGTCGTAGCACCATTGAACTAATAGATGAGATGCAGAAGGCTAAACAATTGAAAATGAGGGTATACGCAATGGTAAGTGCCACCAAAGCCGATCTGGATTATTATTTGGTCAAGGGAAAAACCAAAACCGACTATTTAAATGTACGCTCAGTAAAAGTATACGCCGATGGGGCCTTGGGTTCGCGAGGTGCCTGTTTATTACATGCTTACCACGATAAGCCCGATCAACAAGGGTTCTTACTATCTTCTCCTGAAAAGTTGGATAGTCTTGTAAAGGTGATTTCTGAAAAAGGTTTCCAAATCAACACCCATTGTATTGGCGACTCCGCCAACCGTTTATTGTTAGACATTTACGGCAAGTACCTCAAAGGTGGTAACGATTTGCGCTGGCGCATAGAACATGCTCAAGTAGTAAGCAAAACCGACATGGAAAAATTTGCTCAGTATAAGGTAATTCCCTCGGTACAACCTACCCATGGTACCTCAGACATGTACTGGGCTATGAAGCGCTTAGGACCTCTACGGGTAAAAACAGCTTATGCTTTCAACGATTTATTAAAAAAGGGAGGGCTTTTGGCTATTGGGAGTGATTTTCCAGTAGAAGATATCAATCCAATGTATGGTTTTCATGCTGGAGTAGCTCGTCAAGATGCTAAAAACTACCCCAAAGAAGGGTTCCAAATGGAAAATGCCATTAGCCGGGAAGCTGCCCTCAAAGGAATGACCATTTGGGCGGCCTTTAGCAATTTTGAAGAAAATGAAAAAGGAAGTATCGAGGTAGGCAAAATGGCTGATTTTGTAGTGACTGCCAAAGACTTGATGACCGCGCCAAAAACCGAACTTCGCGACCTCAAAGTAACCCATACTTTTGTAGGAGGAGAGAAAGTATACGAAATGAAGATAACCCAATAAATAAGCGGATCGTTCGGAGTGAGTAGTTGGTAGTTTTTCGCAAAAATGATAATGCTATTAAAACTATGGACTACCAACTATTGACTATGAACTAAAAATGTTAACTTTGTTAAAATTTTTATCAATTTAAATAAGTAAAACTGAGAGTAGCCTGGTTTTGTAGGTAAAAGCTCTCACCCAAAACAATGGACAGACCTGTTAGAGTAAGATTTGCTCCCAGTCCTACTGGAGCCTTACACATTGGCG
>DMXI01000220.1 GCA_003483885.1 Microscillaceae bacterium | reverse complement strand
ACAATAAAATGAGTATGGTGGTGATATTGCCTGCCCATAAAAATGGCTTGGCTGCTTTGGAGAAAAAATTCAGCGCCACAATGTACCAGCAGCTCATCAACCAAATGTTTTATACCAAAGTAAAACTTTCGTTGCCTAGATTTAAAATGACGGTAGCCACCAACCTCAATAAAAGTTTACAAGACTTGGGTATAAAAACTGCTTTTAGTGATGGTGCTGACTTCAGAGGTATGACCAAAAGGCCCGTGTTACAAATATCGGATATAGTACACAAGGCTTTTGTAGAAGTAAACGAAAAAGGTACCGAGGCCGCAGCAGCTACTGCGGTAATTATGAGAGCCAAGACTTCTTCAATTGAACGCCCTAAACCACCAAAAATCTTCAAGGCAGATCACCCTTTTATGTTTATCATCAAAGATAATAAAACCAATAGTATACTGTTTATGGGTAAATTAGAAAACCCCAAACAAGCGCTTTAATAAAAAAGCCTTTATTGCCATTGCGTCATAGATCGCGGTGATAATAAAGGCTATAATTTCAACTTTGAGGTGCTTTTAAGAGCTTGTCCAGGTTAGGTATCAGGGCTTTAATTGCTCGCTCAAACGCCTGAGTGGTTGGTTTGAGTTGGTAATTGTTATCCCACAATAACCGATACTTCACCCGTTCCTTTCGCAAGAGTTGAATCTCTTTTGAAGCACTTTCGGGTTTCTTTCGATGATAAGAGCCAGGTTCCTCAATTTTTTGCGCTACGGCTTTTATTTGATCAAACTGACCCTCCCTCAACTGATAAGTCCTGTTGGCGATACTTTTCCTGGAGGCTTTCACTACCACTATGCATTGTTTAGGCATAACAGTAATGGTAAAGCCATCATTGAAAGCACCATCGCTGATACTGTCACGATACTCGAGAATAATCTTATCAAACTCGGGTACCTGGTACGGTTTGCAAGCAATCGTTACAAACAAACCCATACCATATACGAGCAAAAATCTAATGGCAGATTTCATACTTCCCTCCTACTCAATCAATGCTATGCTATTCTTTGACAATTTTGGATAGCAAGACTTTCTTTCCCTGAAGTTCAGAATCTATTTCCAGTATTTTTTTACCTTTTTGAAGATAAAATCCCATTACTTTTTTGTTCACCAAAAATATTTGGGAATGCAAAGGGCGGTCAAATTTTTTGGTATCTCCAATGTCTATAGATACAGTACTTTTACCAATTTTGAGCAAAATGGGGCGGTCCAGGTCATTTTTAAGATAAAATGACACACTTTCCCGTTGACTTGTGGATTTGGGCTGGGCATAATTATACAACGGTGAGAGCAAACACCATGTAAGGATTACTCCCGCCAAGATAGATTTATATCCCTCAATCTTGTAAACTAACATAAATAAGCGGGTTTTGATGGTATAGATTAAAACATGAAATTAAAAAGGGATGCATGATGACATATCCATGCAACACTTCCAGTCTGGTTATGTAATGACTCTAATAAAATATTAACAGGTTTTTAATAAGCATAGTCAATACCCAATAAGGGTATCATAATTCGTATTCTATTTAGTAGCAAAAATAAATGATTTTAAGGCGGCAATCTGTACTTAGTTCATAAACGGGGGACATTGGTCTATGAATGGTGGATATGAGTTTATAAAAAAACAGGTCAACACACTAAGGTAATTTCCTTATTAGGTTGACCATCAGTTTATTAACATTTTATTAAGAGAATATACTATTTTCTAACCTCCTTTAGCGAGGTGTTGAATATACTTTCAGAAAAGCTTCCTTTCGTTCGCGAGCCAAACTCACGGTATCGCCGTTGTCCATAATAATGTACCCCCCATCCTGTTTTACAAATTGTTTTACCCGATTGAGGTTGATGAGGTAAGAACGGTGGGTACGGAAAAACCCCGGATGGCTTAATACTTTTTCAAAACTTTTAATCTTCTTAGAGACCAATACTTTGCGTCCTCCTTCCAGAAAAATTTGGGTATAGGCTCCATCCGCATTCAAATATACGATTTCATCCACTTCTACAAATAACAATCCTTCTGATACGGGCAAAGCAATGCGGGTAATGTGCTCATTATTTAGATTGTTCTTCAGGGTATCTATTCTTTCATTGATTTGAGGAGGATTCAATTGGCTCTGAACTTTCTCGACCGCTTTGATCAGCAACTCTATTTGGATAGGCTTGAGCAAGTAATCAATAGCTGACACTTGAAAGGCCTGGATAGCATATTCGCGATAGGCAGTTGTGAATATAATTTCAAAGTCGATTTGATCAAAAAAATCCAACAATTGAAAACCAGTATAGCCTGGCATTTCTATATCCAAAAACACTAAATTTGGCTGATATTTATGTATTGCCTTTACCGCATTGGGCACATCGTCGGCATCACCTACTACCTCTACTTGAGGGCAGTATTCTTTTAAAAGTTCATGTAAAATGCGCCGTGCTTTGGCTTCATCGTCAATAATAAGGGCCTTTAACATTGAATAGTCTATTTGTGTCGTTAGCAACAATTTTTAACTGTAAGAACTTTCAGTTGGAATTTTTAGATGTACTTTGGTTCCCAAGGCTTCACCTTTGGTATCTTCCAAATCATCTATACTTATCAAAATAAGGTTCTTACGACCATAGTTAAGTAATTCTAGTCTTTTTTGAGTAGCACTCATAGCAAAAGATTTATGCCGGGTTTTTCGCTTGCTTTTCAGTTCCCACGATCTTTTGCGTCCTATGCCATTATCTTCTACCTCACAACAAAGCATTTCCTGGTCTTTTGACAAGAAAAACCGAATCCATAATCTACGATCGGTCTTTTTGTGCAACAAACCATGTTTTATTGCATTTTCTACATAAGGTTGAATCAACATAGAAGGTATCAGAATTTCTTCTGGGTCTACGTACTGGTCTATCTCAATAGTATAATAAAAAGTATCTTCGAAACGAATGGCTTCTAGTTCAAGGTACAGTCTGAGCACTTTTAATTCCTCCAACAAGCTCACTTGCTGTTCGTTGGACATATCCAGGGTGAGTCGCATAAGATCTGCAAATTTGCCTAAAAAAGCATTCGCTAAACGCTTTTCATTTAGTAAAATAAATTCTTGAATAGAATTAAGCGCATTGAAAATAAAATGAGGATTCATTTGCACTTTGAGCGCCGATAACTGAGAGCTGCGTAAGTCTTGCTTAATATCACTCTCTCTTCTTACATGTCTGATTCTCAGCAAAAAGAAAGCACTAATAATAGCTGCTCCTGTCAAAATAATCAAGGTAATAAACCACCAGGTTTGGGTATAATGTTTATGAACTTTGACTTTGATAAAGTCAAACCCTGCACTTTCTACATTGTCTTCATTCACCGCCTTTACTTCAAACTCATATTCTCCGGGTTGTAGTGAAGGGTAACGCACAAAATTATTCACACTTTTAATGTATGTCCAGCTACTATCTATGCCCAACATACGATACTTGTATCTGAACTTACCTCGGCTACGGTAGGCCAACCCCTGAAATGAAATTTTCAAGTTATTTTGATCATAATCCAACTCATATTCTTTATTTTCATTCAAAGGAACATCCTTATCCCAAATGGCTACTCCTGTAATATGAATTGGGGGGTAAGCCTCATTAATTCGCAGTTCATTTTTATTAAAAGTTAACAAGCCCTTGGTCATCGCTACCCAAACCTGATCACCTTGCACTAATAAATCTCTTATTTCGTTGGTTACCAGCCCATCCTGACGGTTAAATAGCTGAAATGCGGACTTATCGGCATCACTCGATTCTATCGCCTTATTCATCTCTGATAATTTTATTTTCCCACCAAAGACGTCCGTATTCTCTGGACTAATCCATTGTATGCCCTGATCCGTTCCTAGCCAGATTTTTTTTCCATCAGGCTTTACCACTCTACAATAATTACTCACCAGCCCATTACCTGTGTTAAAATGATAAACAATGGTAGTATCTCTAATACCATACAGCCCATGCTCCATAGTACCTACCCATACTATACCATCTGAACTTTGATTAATAGTCAGGGCAAAAATACCGTGTTTATTTGGTTTGTCTACCAGTTCACGGGCTATTCCATCTTCGTTGTAATAAAACAAACCATCAAAATATCCAGTCCAAATGCGGTTATGTAGTGTATCTCCCCAAACAGTTCGAGACCTTCCATTTCTTAACCGCAACAATCCTATAGGGTACTTACTCTTGAAAGCAAAGTTTTTACCGCCAAAATTTGACAATACTTGATATTTGTGCTGCTTTCTAAACTTTTCGTTTAAAGGGGGGTTTTCGTTGGGTCTGGGGTTCAGTCTAATTACGTGAGACCCATTAGAAGAAGAAGCGATAATATGATCTTTTCCAAAAAATGCAAACCCTTTTGGAGCACTTCCTGCAATGCCTCCATCTAAACTGTGCTCTCTGTGTGGTCCTCCTTGCTTTATTATCCGGTCTGTAAAAAAACGCCACCAAGTACGCTGATTTTTCTTAAAGATCTTAAATCCATAGCTACTTACATACAATCGTTTCCAATGCTTGTCGTACAGTATTGCTTCAGTTTCCTTTTTTTCGTCGGTGTCATGTTGAAAGATCAGGCCTTTTTCTTGGTTAAACACTGAAATCTTACCGCTACTTCCCCCCAATATAATATTTCCATCCTCATCGCTGGTCAGGCAATTCACCCGATCATCTTGCAAAACAGAGTTACGACTGTTGTAATACAATACATCTTTGGAGGGCATAAAATAAACCCCGCTCCGCAATGTAGTAATCCAGTAATTTCCCTCTCTATCTTGAATAATTCTTGAAATGGCCTTACCAGGTAAGATGTGTAGCCCTCCTTTATAAGGTTTTCGGTCAGAAGTATAGCAGTGTGCCCCGTCAAACCCCGTAATCCAATAATTCCCTTCCTGATCACGATTGAAATCAGTTAGCACCAAACCCTTCAGTTGTGCTTCGTGCTCTTTAAAAGCCCGTTTAAATTGACCATCTTGTAATTGATATAGTTCATTTCCTTTTTTACCCATTGTCCAAAGCGTACCCAAAAAGAAAATATTATCCATACCTACTGGATTTTCCTTATTCAATTGAAGATGCCTTTCAGAAACACCCTTGTCAGTATATTTCCACAAAACCCTGTTAGCATCAATGTACCAAACATTCCCATCATTGTCTTTAGCCATTCCCCAAGTAGATCCCTTACGACTCATCTTAGGGTTGGTATGTTTCCATTTTCGGGTAGTAAGGTTACAGGAAAAAACTCCATGAGGGTTTAGAATGAGTAACTCATCTGCGCTTTTATTCAGGGTAAAGGCTAGTAAACGTCCTTTGTTTACCTCCTTATCAATTGCAAGCTCTTTTACTTCGTCTGTATTTTTTTCTACATAAAAAATTTGCCGGGAGAAGTTCATAAACCATATTCGCCCATCACGATCCTCTGCAAAGTTGGACATAGCCTTGCTACGAGCCGTTGGTGTGGCATAACGTTTAAAAATACGGCCATCATAACGACAAATGCCCAAGTCAGTAGCAAACCATATATAACCTTTACGATCCTGGAAAACATCGTATACCTCCATACTAGGCAAACCATCTTCATCGGTGAGTTGCCACATGGGGGGTTGTTGAGCCTGAACTAAGTCCTTTCCTGAGATAAACCAAAGAAAGGTTGATATAAAAATAAAATAGCGCAATATACTTGTATAAATGTAGTGTGGAACGAAATTTAGGCAAACCAGCCAGCATGTCAAAATATCTTTGATTCAATCTATTGCAAGATCATTACTAAGTCAATCAGAAGGCTCCTACATATTCACAATGTTTGAACATATACCAACTTCTTTACAATCAACCTTAGTCAATAGGTTTGGTTATATGTCAAATCAGGCATTATGTCTAAAAACCACTGCATTTGAATAAACTCAAACAAGAAATTTATAAATTGTTCGAGATTGTCAAAACCATCGTTGCATATAGCAAGTATAATGGTATGTACCACAATGTTTTTAAAGTATAGAGGTCAAGAATTTTTAATCACCAAACTGTAATCGATAAGCGAAAATGAAAAAGGAAAACCTGGAAGAAGATGGACGTGCACTATGGAACAATTTTACAGAAAATGAGTCATCTGCTTTTTGGAATAACTATGAAACCTTGCTCAATCAGGCCAAAAATGCGCAGCAATTCAGGCTACAATCCATCATAGACAAGGAAAACGAAGTGCAATTGCAGCCCTTGGTAGTGATGGATATTTCGAAGGCCTCGTTATTAACCAATGTATTGGCTGCTAAACCCGTGGCCAGACACTTTTTCAGGCATAATTATTTGCCTTTGCTCGTCTTGGTAGGGATATTTTCATTTTCGATGTATATGTATTCTGAGTATGCCCAAGGCGATGATTCTAAAAGAAAAGAACAATGGATGCATGCCTCCCTAAACAAAAAAGAACGTCGTAGTTTCGATTATTTAATGAATAGAGAGGAAAAACTTCACGGCTTTACCAATAGAGGCAAAAAACTAGATTACCTGATTTACAAATTCAATTTGATCGACTGGAGTAAAACTCCTGCAAACCTGAACGATACTACCCGCAAAATTTATCAATTGTTTGACCCTGGATATAAGGAGATTCACTATACTGAATATAAGCCAGGACGTTTTCGCCAGGTAATCAAAGTGTTAGGTAAATATTTTATACAATATTCATCTGATGATCTGGAAGAGATTGAGTTAAAGGATTATAAAATTTACCGAGCAAACCTCTCTTTGCGATACAAAGGCGAACTGGTAGAAGAAAACCCTTATGTATTTAGAAAAAATGTGTTTAGAAAAGCCTTCTATTTCAAGGCAGATGTACATAAACAGGTAAAAGAAAAATTCGAGAAAACAGTTCCTTATATGCATTCTTATAATAATATTGGGGAAAGGGTAGAAATCGAAAGCAATGCCCAGGTTGATATCTTTCTTAAGACTGAGTTGCTGGCCAATTACAAATTTCGGCCGAATGCTGCCGATCTTGAGCGAGAAGAAGGAAAAACAGAGTTTCAGTTTTAATCATATCAATCCTTTCTTTTTATTGGGCCATCTCCAGCACCCCCCTGGGGAAATATCTTTTGAAGGGAAGAATCGTATATTTATTAAATGCTTCTGATCAAACTATACTGAAATGAATCACTTAGAATCTAAAGCTCAAACGCTATGGTCCAAGTTTTCACGTAAAAACAAGGATCAATTCTGGCCTTATTATGAGGAGTTACTAGGTAACGCAAAATCTAAACAAATCCAGGCAACAAAAATTCAGGTATTTGATCCCTCACCTACGCCTCGAGTTGCCCAGGTTCCTTCACAAGCGAACCGAAGTCGTCAAAAAAACGCGCTAAAACAAAAGACCAATCCTGTTACTTATTTGTTTCTGGGGATCTTCTTTCTACTTGTTGTGTCCATTATTGTTGAGTGGGTCAGCTCAAGTTCCTATGAAGATACAGTCGTAGTAGATTCGGAAATTGCTTTGAGAGATCAAGTAAAATGGCAGGAAGACTGGCTAAAAACACAATTAACTCATGATCAGCTGCGTAAATACCGCCAATTTATGCGCCAAACTGAATTACCACGAAGTAAAGCGGTTCCTCAATTTATAGCTCAACATAACTTGATAGACTGGAGTCAAAGGCCTATAAATCTTGGTTCAAGGCTTGAAAACCAGAAAGCGTATGCGCTCTTCAAAATCGGGGAAAAAAGCATTTTGTATGGCAAATACAAAGGAAAATATCGGCGAGCTATTAAACTAGCAGGCATATATTCTACATTTGAAGGTAAAATGTACTCTGAAGAATTTGGTTACAAAATTGACCAAATGCGTCCTCTAACCCATGTTTATCGGGCAAGCCTGGAGTTAGTATTCAACAATCGTCCTGTTATACAAAAAAAAGACGGTTACTACCTGGTAGACCCCATCACTACAAAAGAAGAGAAGGTTGTTCAAGGAGGAGAACAAGCGTTTAGTCTTAAGCTGGTCATCAAGAAATTACAGATTAACCACAACTATTAAGCATAATCACAAAAAAACCCGCTCATCTCTGAACGGGTTGATTTATATAAATAGGAATTCAATTCTATTTATGCTTCAGGAGTTGTTTCTTCTGGTTTTTTCACCGTCAAGGTCAACTCTTCGCCTTCACCTTTGTAGTGAGCCAAAATGGTATCGCCTTCGTTTACTCCTTTCAAGATTTCCTCTGCTACTGGGTCTTCCAAATACTTTTGGATGGCTCTGGCCAACGGACGTGCTCCATATTGTGGATCGTATCCCTTGTCAGATAAGAAATCTTTGGCTTCTTCGGTCAACTCAATGTTGTAACCCAACCCTTCTACTCTTGCGAATACATCTTTCAGCATTACATCAATAATAGAGTGGATGTGCTCACGGTTGAGTGAGTTAAAGATGATTACATCGTCCAAACGATTCAAGAATTCAGGCGAGAAGGCCTTTCTCAAAGCGTTTTGGATGGTGCTCTTCATCAACTCTCCTTGTGACTGCTGACGTGCCTGAGTAGCAAAACCAACTCCCGCACCAAAATCTTTCAAGTCACGAACTCCAATGTTTGAAGTCATAATGATGATGGTGTTTTTGAAGTCTACTCTGCGACCCAATCCATCAGTCAAGATTCCATCATCCAATACTTGTAGCAAGATATTGAATACATCAGGGTGTGCTTTCTCGATCTCATCAAGCAATACTACACTGTAAGGCTTACGACGAACTTTTTCAGTCAATTGACCGCCTTCTTCGTAACCTACGTATCCAGGAGGCGCTCCTACCAAGCGAGATACCGAGAATTTCTCCATATACTCACTCATATCTATTCTTATCAACGAATCTTCCTTGTCAAACAAGTAAGTAGCCAATGCTTTGGCAAGTTCCGTTTTACCTACCCCAGTAGGTCCTAAGAAGATAAATGTTCCAATTGGCTTTTTAGGATCTTTCAAGCCTACTCGCGTACGCTGAATTGCCTTCACCAACTTCACAATGGCTTCGTCTTGACCAATTACTCGTTTTTTGAGCTCATCGCCCATTTTCAAAATACGAGCACTTTCTTTTTGGGCAATACGTTTGGTTGGGATACCTGTCATCATACCCACTACTTCGGCTACGTTATCTTCGCTTACCTCATAGCGTTTTTTCTTGGTTTCCTCTTCCCAATCAAGCTTGGCCTGATCCAACTGAGCAATTAAGCGCTTTTCTTTATCGCGTAACTGAGCAGCTTCTTCGTATTGCTGACTTTTGACTACCTGATTTTTCTCCTTTTTGATGTTCTCGATACGTTCCTCGAGTTGCAGGATTTCGTCAGGCACTTGAATGTTACTAATATGTACTCTAGCGCCAGCTTCATCTAAGACATCGATGGCCTTATCTGGCAAGAAACGGTCACTAATGTAACGATCTGATAGCTTCACGCAAGCCGCAATTGCATCTTCGGTATAGTATACGTGGTGGTGATCCTCGTATTTTTCTTTGATATTGTTCAAAATCTCCAACGTTTCGTCAGGGCTGGTAGCTTCTACCATTACCATTTGGAAACGACGTGCCAAGGCACCATCTTTTTCGATGTATTGACGATACTCGTCTAGAGTGGTAGCACCAATACATTGAATATCACCTCGAGCCAATGCAGGTTTGAACATGTTGGAAGCATCTAATGAGCCAGAAGCTCCTCCTGCTCCTACAATCGTATGCAACTCATCAATAAACAAGATCACTTCAGGCGATTTTTCAAGCTCGTTCATTACTGCTTTCATACGCTCCTCAAACTGACCACGGTATTTGGTACCTGCTACCAATGAAGCCAGGTCAAGGGTAACTACTCGCTTACCAAACAATACCCGTGATACTTTCTTTTGAACGATGCGTAAAGCCAAACCCTCTGCAATCGCGGTTTTACCTACTCCAGGCTCACCAATCAAAATTGGGTTGTTTTTCTTACGACGACTCAAAATCTGGGCAACACGTTCAATCTCTTTCTCTCTACCTACGATAGGATCAAGTTTGTTTTGCTCAGCTAGCTTGGTCAAATCACGACCAAAGTTATCCAATACTGGAGTTCTTGACTTTTCAGATGATTTCATAGACT
>DMXI01000313.1 GCA_003483885.1 Microscillaceae bacterium | reverse complement strand
TATGAAAACCCAACAAATCGGCTCCCAACATCCCCAAAAGCAATTCTCTGCGCCAAGGCAAGAGCCTGAAAATTTCGTAAGAAGGAAAAGGAATGTGTTGAAAGTAGCCAATGCTTATATTCGGGCGCTTTTCGCGAATGAGTTGGGGTACCAACAAAAGCTGGTAGTCGTGTATCCAGACGATGTCATCTTCTTCGCAAACTTCTAAAATAGCATCGGCAAACTTTTGATTGACCTGTTTATAGCTTTCCCAGCAATCGTCATTGTACACTGCATATTGAGGAAAATAATGGAAAGAAGGCCAAAGGGTAGCATTGCTAAAGCCTTCGTAAAAACCTTCTACTTCGGCTTCTGTCAAAAAAACTGGCTTGAGGCTTTCCTTGTGGAGGTCTTCGGTGACTTGTTTTTCTTCAGTTGAATTTTCCAGGTATAAGCCTGCCCAACCAAGCCAGACATTATTCCCTTCTTTGTAAATAGACCCTAAGCCTGTGGCAAGCCCTCCCGCACTTGGTTTATAGGTTAGTTCGTGGTCATTTTTCTGAATTTTGATAGGTAGGCGATTAGATACAATAATAGTTTTGCTCATTTTTGATATAGTTATTTTTTAGGCTTCGGCCAGTCTTTTGACTAATTGCTAATTTATTAGCAGGCGAAGACAACTCCAACTTTGAGCGAAAATTACTCTAAAGCTGGGTATATGTTCAAAATAGGAAGGAATATAAGTAGTTAGACGTCTTATACCTAAGTCATTCAACTAATTCTTATATATGATTGGTAGTAACACGAAGATTTGACAGGTGATATAATTAAAGTGATATCATATGAAAAATAAGTTATTTCATTTTATAACACGGGTACCCCATCTTTGCAGCGTAATAAATTTTTAAACGCAAAAAATTATGAGTACTAAACAAACATTCATCACGACAACTAACACCCAGTTCAATCAATTGATGCGGCCTTATCGAGCATTAAAGCAGCATATGATGAAATTCAATATGTTAATGGTATTGACCTTTTTAATCAGTTATCAAACCGCATTTGCTGGCAATATCCTGATTGTAATGTCGGATGTGTCGCAAATGAAGCTGAAAGGAGGGTATGATTATAAGACTGGCTTTTATCTCAATGAGTTGATGGAGCCAGTAAAAATCTTCATAGATGCAGGACACACGTTGACCTTTGCCACGCCAACAGGTATTGCGCCCACACTTGACCCGGTTTCTGATACAAGACAGCACTTTTTGGATGAGAGCCAAAAAAACTACAATGCCCATCGAGCCTTGTTTAATCGGTTGATGTTGACCGACAAAAAACATAGCCCAGTGGTAAGTTTTGCCCGTATTGCCCAAATTGGTATTGAAAAGTTCGATGCAGTATTCGTACCGGGAGGTCACGCCCCATTAGGCGATTTAGTGGCCAATGATTTACTGAATGAGTTTTTGCATCACTTCCATGCCAAAGCCAAACCTACTGGACTGGTATGCCATGGGCCAGTTGCGTTGCTATCATCTTTGCCAAATAGTGCGGAGTTTGAAGCAGATATGAGAGCAGGTAAAAAAGCCAAGCCAGGGCTGGATTTATGCAGGGTATAACCTGACCGTTTTCAGCAATACCGAAGAAACTACGGCTACTAAATATTACTTAGGTGGGGACCAATTATTTTACTGGCCACAAAACGCCATTACCAATGCAGGAGGTAAGTATTCTTGCAACAAAAAAGACTGGACCCCGCACGTAGTAGTAGATCGCGAATTGGTGACTGGGCAGAATAATAAATCATCCACTGGAGTAGCCAAAGAGTTGCTAAAGTTGCTCAATAACAATTAGACCTATTTTAGCCCATAAAACGATCCTCATTAGTGAGGTACAAATGAGGTTGAGCCCTCAAGTCTTTGGTCTTGCCAGCAGGTAGACCATACAAGAAGTGGATAAATAATGAAATTACTAAGTTGTACCAAGTCTTAGGAAAAAGGACTTGGTACAACTAAAAAGAGGTAATTTTTATCCTGGAAGGTGTTTTTCCTCTTGATTTTTCTCTTTGAGTAAGCCAATCAGTGGAAACTGGAGCCAAAACGAAAAATAGAAAAAAGTTAAATACCAATATTTAGGTACAAAACTAAGCCCTTCCTTGCCAATAACCCCGATAAATAGGGCATCATAGGTAAACAAAGGCACAGTAAGATAAAGTGCCAGCCAAAGCGAGTTTCGGAAGTAATCCTCATTTGGAAACATCTTTTTTAACAAATACTCTCCAAGAGGAACGTACAAAACAGTAACGGCAATGACTATAATAACTGTTGCGTCATAGCTCCAACTTTGGTAATAATCGGGAAGCCCCACTAGCACAAAGATTCCCCAAGTAACAAAGCTCATCAACAAAAGCGAGGCGTGGGTTTTGAATGGTAATTTGCTCATATCTTTTCAGGTTTTAATGTTCAAATGTTCATTAACTCCTGCAAAGTTGGCCTATAGTCGGCTTTATCAACTGACGTTTCTTGCTAAGTAATAGGCAAGTAAAAATCAGTCACCAATTGGTGAGAATTATAGAACGGAGGTGAGCTGTAATACCACTCTAGTACGGGTTCGTCTCGCAATTCCCATTGATATTCAAACAAACACACATTATAGATGTAATCATATACCGGGTAAAAGGTCTCGAAGGCGCCCTTATAACGAAAAACGGAAAATTTCCCACCCTTGATTTTCTTATATCCAATAGCGCCGCTAGCTTGTATTGCTTGAGGCACCACAATGCAGGCGTCAAACCTCAAGTTTTCTTCTTCAGTCAAATCTGGATTATCGTGGACAATGCCCATGATTTCAGGTTGTTGCTTAAGCGCCAAATGTTCCGAAGCCCACGAAAACAATTGTCGAAAAGATTGATCCATTTGATCATAACTACCAAATTGCCTGAGGTAGGCTAAGTGCAAATCAGGGCTTTCTACAATGGTGGGAGGTTTAACGTGGAGGGTTTCAAAAGATGTTTCCTGATATACAATTTCTTTTTGCGCAATTTCCTGCCTGGTGCCTTCCCGAAATACACTGGGAGTAACAGAAAAAAAAGACTTGAAGGCCCGCATAAATGTTTCGGGGGAGCTATAACCACAATCGTAGGCAATTTGATTAATTGACCTATCCGAGCTTTTGAGCATGAGCGCGGCTTTTTCTAACCTTAGTCTCGTTAGATAATCTTTGGTAGTATTGCCAATCAGGGATTTAAAAACACGGTGAAAATGATATTTGGATAAAAAGGCATAAGTGGCGATTTCTTCTAGGCTAATACTTCTGGAGGTATTGGTTTCAATAAACTCGAGTGCACGGTTGATGGCTTCCTGGTAATGTTGGTGGGTTTCTTTTTGCATCTTTCAAAAGTAGAATAGTTTAGAATAAATTGTTAGCAAGCCTCTCAATATACCCATTGATTAAAAAAAGTGTTTAATGATCTATTAGAAGATTTTTCCATCGCGGCCTGAAAGTCTTGAGTCGTGACTGATTTACCATTATAAGTTTGCGAAAAGTGCTTGACACCTTTCCAAAAAAGTGCATCACCCAGCTCTTTTCGTAGCAAATGCAAAACATAAGCTCCTTTAAAATACACCAGGTTTCGATCATCCCGAGAGGGGTTTGCCCAGCTTTTGAAAACCAACGGCTTGTCGTTTCCTTTGGCCTTTATTTTTTCATATACTTTAAAATAGGCCTGAATATTTTCCTGGTATTTTTTCTTCCCAAACCGATGCTCATTGTAGGCGGCCGACATAAAAGTGGCAAAGCCCTCATTGAGCCAAAAGTGATTCCAGTTTTTACAGGTAATTCGATTTCCCCACCATTGGTGGGCCAACTCATGAGAAATTAGATTCGTTTCGGTGCTGTCTTTGAGCACCAATTGGCCATAAGATTTTTTAAGTACCGCAAATCCAGACATTTCTTGATAGTGGCGACCAATCAACACTTGGGCGTAGGTTTTTTGGGGAAAAGGAACCCCAGATTTTGCTTCAAAAAAAGCCATCATATCTCCCGTATACTGAAAAATCTGTTTGACTTCTGATGGAGTGTAATTGTTGGCATAATATTGCAAAAGTTTGTTTTGGTGCTCCTCCTGCGATGTCTGAAAAGAACCTATCACAAAACCATAGGTATAGGCTGGAGTGGCATAATCCTGCTTCCAGGAAAACTGGACCTTATTGCCTATTTCCACCTTATTTTGTAGTATACCACTGGCCACACTGATCATTCCTTTGGGTACCAGGACATCCAGTTTTAGGGTGGCTTTATCGTCGGGTGCTGTGTTACAAATCATCCATTCACTGGTAAAGTATACCGAATACAGCTTTTGGACCTTGTTTAAAAACACCAACCCCTTCTTGGGGGAGCCTTGGTAAAAGAGCTTTATTTGATAGGTTTGGGTGGGATTGGGAGCCAGTGAAACAATGGTTTTCTTGCCTATTTGTTGAAAGCCTTTGGTGTGCGCTCCTACCAGTTTTGTGACCAGTAATTGGCCTGAGTCAAAGGCTACCTTGCCCGTGGTAGAAGAAGAACGAAATTTTATAGTGACACTTCCTTTAATGGCGCGCTTAGAGAAATTGGGGGCTATGGAGACCTCATACGTCAAAACATCTAAGGATGTGGGTTTGGAAGGTTGGGCTATTGCATAGAAATGACCGAAATAGGTAAACGAAATAAATGCAATCAGTTTAAGTAATATCATGGCTTGAGGGGTATGCGTTTTTCTGAATTAACTTGTGTGCTTGTAATCCACAGAGTATGGCTCAAATTTAACAGAAAATAACTTTAGAGAGGAAAATAAGAAAGTTTGAGGGAGGCAGGGTGTAGCACTCGCAGAAACGCGAGCGCTGATGATCAGTAATCGCAAGCAACAAATGCTTAACTGTCTCTCAGTTGGAAAATAAGATCCATCATCTCAACCTCAGGAGCGCCGCTAATTTCATACGCTCCTGGAATACTTTTGGCCAAATCGGACTGGAGATAAGCCTGCATAGATTCGGCCGAGTCCCACACATAAATTCCGCCATATTCTCCTGGTTGACTGGTTTTTACGTAGTATTTCTGCAAAAGCCCACTGGTAGCTTTAAATTGAGGTTCTCTGGCTTTGGCTCTTTTGAGTAATTCGTCTTCTGGCAAATCCGATTTCAATTTGATAATCTGTAATATCATAGAAATGTGTTTTAAATGAAAGTCACAATACTACCTGCTTTCTATGATGGAAAATTGTAAAAATCGGTCGTTTTCATTTTTGGTAAGTTCCTTTGGGGTGTGGCCAGTTATTTTTTTGATGGCTTTGATAAAGTGAGATTGGTCAAAATAGTTTTGGTCGGGATATAGCTGCCCTTGCTTGATTTGACTAAAAGAAGCTGCCCCTTTGCGGATGGTGCAATAGCTTTTAAGGGAAAGCCCAAAAGTAGACCGAAAATACCTATTGATTTGTCGTGCCGACCAAAATACCTGCTTTGAATAATCGTCTATGGTTTGGTTTCCTTGCGTGACGTTGATGGCCTTTAATAGTTTAACTTTCCTGGCATCAATGCGGTCTTTTGCTGCAATGTGTGACAGGAGATATTGGTCAAAGTGTTCCACCGAAACTGCCGCCGCATTGCGAGCAAAGGTATCTAACCCCCAAAATGTTTTTTCGAGGGATTTCATGTTATTGAGGAGAGGGGCAATACTTTCTTGAAAAATGCGCTCGATGGCAAGTAATCTAAACTGAACGCCAAATATTTTGGTCTTTGGTAAAATCACCACGTTGACTTTTTTTGTCCACAAGCCCGTTAAAAACACTTTTTCCAGATTGTTTTGATGATAGCAAACCAACAAGTCAAAGAATCCATCAGGCATAATGGTATAATACAATGGTTCCTGACCGTTGTTTTCAAGCTGCCAATAACACCTGATATCATCTCTAAGTTTTTGATGTGCTTGTTGCTGGGTATAAATCATTCGAAAAGTATTTTTCTATACTTTAATTCTTTTTCCTTACTTTTTTATTGGGATGCTTTGCTGGAAAGCTTCCATCACCTGGGGCAAATGCTCCATCTCATTTTGAGGAATTGGTACATGATGTTTTCTGAGACTATCGCCCTCTCCAGTACTGATTCTTATCGTAAAACAAAGGGAAACTTGCTGATGGATGTTTACCTTATCAACACTTACTAACGTGTGTGAGGATTTTTTGAAAGGAGTTGCCCACTTTTTATTAATCAGTAAGCCATGTAGGCTGAGGTGGATTTCGGGCTGGGGAGGTTCGAGGAAAGTTTGTTGTTTTCTGTTTTGAAATCGGGTCACCAAATAATAGCTTGCCATCATAACTATCACAAAACCTAACAATACATATTGAAGAATGCCCCATTGGAGACCCGCCTGAAAATACATGACTAAAACTACCCCTAACAATAAGATACCACTAAACATCCAAAGGCCAAGAAACGCCGCTCTACGACTTTTTTTCAATTCTTCTTTGGCAAAGTTTCTCCATTGGTTTGCCTGATAGTGCCAGTGGGCAATCAATTGAGATGTGTCAGATAGAATTTGATTTTTTAGTACTTCTTGCTGGTTTTTGCTCCAAAGGTAAAGCGACCAGATCGCATAAACCAACATGATAGTAGAGCCCAAGCAGAGTAAAGGGCCTAAATAGGGCGAAATAAAGGGCTTGGGATTGAGGGTAATCACAATGCCAATGACTACGCCACTGAGCCCAAATATTAAGCCTAATGATGAGAATATTACCCGCATTTGATTGTATGTTTAGTATTTGAAGTTGTATCGACTTCTTTATTTAATATCCTGCTTTTTGTAAGAAAATACAAAATAAATTAGAATTAGGCTCAAGCAGGTTAAACGGATAATTGGACAGAACTTATAGGCTGGGAAAATGATGCGTTTTATTTAAGCCTTTAAGGCTATAATTCTTTATTGATTACGCGTGTGAGGTCGTATCGTTTTGTTAGACACATTCTCCATTAAATTGGAGATCAGTACTACTAAAACTTTGAGTTTCCAACGATAGTTTAAGAACTCCTGGTCTATTTGGAACACTTAATCTTAAGTCCCTTCCTGATATTATTCCAAGGTTTTCAGCTGCGGCTATTTGCACAATCTTCAAAATATCTTGTATTCTTAAATCATCAAGGTATTGGGTGCTATTTTTGATTTTTATTTTTTGAAGAACTTGGTGTAAATCCTTCGTTTCCTGTTTTGATATCCAACCCGATATACCTTCTCCAAAACCACCATTGCCGTGCTGAAAGTAGTTAAAACCTCCATCGAGTTGGTCACAGATTTGTTTTAGTTGACTAAGGGTTTGATAATTCAATGTGTTTGATTCAAATAATGCGGCAATACTATACTGCTTGCCAATGTTTACATAATATTTAGCACAGTGTTTTAAGGTCAAATATTCAAAGAACATAGCCAAATCTTCATATCCCCAATGGACTGAATCGTATAATTGATCACTCGGTTGATCTTTTTCTACTTTGCCTTCCAATACTACAAATTCGTGCCCCAAGCTACTTGTGAGAAAAGTGCTATCAAATGTGTTCATTACACTCTTGAGCCCATTAAAAGAGTGAGCGTAATTGTTTAATTCTCCCTCTGATAAATAAGTTTTGTTGCCCTTTTGTAGATGCTCAAGTTCCGCTTTAATCAAAGCGCTTGTTTCCCCCTCTCTGAGCGAGGTGAAAATTTCTTCTTGAAAAACCGTATCGTCAAAAGCGATCAAATCTACCGCAAAACCCATATTCGTATTTTTAATTATCAGTAGTCTTTTTCTTACCTATAGTTTGTAAATCTGACCAAAAAATAATGAACTTATGACACAAGCGAAAATAGCGTAAGTGTTTTCTCTGGGAAAAATCAACGATTTTTTGTATTATTAATCAACAGAATCTCACTACTATTCCCAGCATAAAACCCAATAAAGCAATGACAAAAGTTGACCTGAAAGATGTTCCAGAAACAATGCTCTGGACATTGTACAATAGAGCCAGCGAAGCCAGCCGACAAGATGCCATTATCAAAGATGATAAAGCTATTGAAATTTACCAATCCATTGAATATGATTATGAAAAAAGCTTTGGCCGAGCAGACCAATCCTTTGCCGTAAGGTCATTGACTTTTGATCAAGAAATCAGCGCTTTTATCAAAGCATATCCAGAGTGCTACATCATCAATCTGGGAGAGGGGCTGGAAACCCAAAGATTCCGATTTACCAGCGATAAAGCTACTTGGGTGAGCGTTGATTTGCCCGAGGCGATGGAAGTAAGAGAGCAGTTTATAAAACCCGATAAAAAACACTTACATATAGCAGTTTCTGCCCTGGACCGACAATGGTTTGACACCATCCCCAAGGACAAACCAGTATTTGTCACAGCTCAGGGATTGTTTATGTATTTGCAGGAAAAAGAAGTGAAGTCATTGGTAATAGACATGATCAATACCTTTCAGCAGGGATTCATCATGTTTGACACCGTACCCATTTGGATTTCATTGATTACGTCCTCCTCCATAGGCCTAAAAAAGACATGGAATTACACCCTGCCCAAAATGCCTTGGGGGATTAACAGAAACCAAATCAGTGAGGTGAAAAACTGGTCTGATAAAATAAAACGGGTCAGAGAAATACCTTACGCGTTTCCGCGAGGGCTGCAAAAGTATTTATTTGATTCTTTTCTCTTGACCCCAATCTTGAACCGATACGCCCCCACGATGGTTAAGGTGGAGTTTTAAATATAAAGTATATTCGATCCTCAGCATAACCATTACCAAGTATTGTAAGCAGCTGGTTTTGTCATTTTGAACGAAGTGAAAAATTAGTGTGAATATATGGTGTTGGATTGGGGGGCAAGGTCTGAAAGTACTTCCTACACTATTTCCTTGGGTATTCAAGCCACAGTGAAACTAAAGTTCCTGCGATTCCTAAGCCATTTAACATAGCCATTATCCAAATGAATTTTTTATCTTCAACATAGACGCTTACTACCCCAATCATTATTGCAAACAAAAAGGCGAGCCCAATTTTGATTATAAAATCTTTCCTAAATATTTTGTTTAAACTATCTTCAATGTGTTTACTATCCATAATGTTTCTATACTTGAATTGACTATTTTTTTTCAAGGTATGGTATAGATCTTTTTCATCATGAGTCGCTTGCTTATTAATGATTTCACCGCTATAGACCTCTTTAAAGTTATTGGCTAGTGCTATTGTTGTAACTTCGACAATTAGGTTCTTTTTTAGACTTGTTACATCAATGATTGCATCTCTATTTTTTGAGATGATTTCCTTTAACTTCTTGCCTAAATTCACATATTCAATAGTTTCATTTCCACTATGATTATTCAGTATTTTAGAATCTCTATTATAAATATCTAAGCCATCTTTATCAACAATATCAATGTATTCCATACTTTTAGTTTCTTGCCTATATATTTCATAAATTCCTTTTGATAGATTATTTAGTTCTAGTCGTATTTTAGAGAGTATCTTTCCTGGCTCTGGTTCTGCTGTATTTCCCTTCTCATCCTCGTGCTTAATACCTATGATGAAGACAGAACCAGTATTTTGATTTTCAATACAATAAGAAATTGCGTTGATATAAGGATATGGCTTTTGTCCATATACAAATATGAAAAGTGGGCGTTTTTGCATTATTGTAATACTTTATTCCTACCTGAATCTTTTGCTTTTCCTAATTTATTCATAGCGTCAATGATTGAGCTACCAATCCCTCCGCTAATAGTGCAACCTGTTCTTTTAAAAAAAGTCTGGCGAATTTTATCAATTACTGTCTGACTAATTTTTTCATTTTTAGTTTTAATGAGCAAATCGTCTCCCCCAAAAATTATAATTTCATACTCTGCAATGTTGTCCAAATATTCTTTAATTTCTTGCATTGCAATATTAATCATCGATGATAAGTTTGATGCATCCGCGATTTTATCATTTCTCAATAAGCCCTCCAAGGTTGTACCTATTGAATCTCCATCAAAAAATCCATATTCCATTTAGGTTATTTTAATTTGTTATTCTCTAAATTTTATATATTCAATGTGTAGATGTGTAAACTCAAACCTAACAAAAAACACCATTGCCTCTTGAGCTTTGCAAGGTAATAGCTCTCAAAAAAAACACCCACCAATAAAAAAACAGGCGCTAAAAATAACGCCTGTTCACTTGTAGATGGATGGAAATTTACAGGATGATAATCTTCAAATTTAATGCATCAATGCTTCGGCCTCGGTAGGAGTAGATACCATTTGTCGCTGATCTACTATGCGTCCAATCAGCCAGATAAATGGTTCTACTTGTCCATTGAGCACACAAGTACCTTGACTAATACTGGCCAATAGTCCTTGTACATTGGAAGCTTGCAAAGCAGCTACTGCCGCTCTATCGGTGAGTAGCAGTGAGCAAGAAGGTAAATCACAGGGCGTAATAGCGCTTAGGCTTACCTCGCCATCTTTTATTACAATATTGAAAGGTTCTGCTTGTTCGGCTACACTCACCGATATAGCCAAATTGGGCATAGGAGCAGAAGCTTCCGTAATTACGTTTGTTAAGTAGGCAGAAAAATCATTGACCCATGCCTCTACATCTGTTTGGGTAATGTGCGTATCTCCCACCTTCTCACGTTTGGCCGCAAGTTGAGCATCTACTTCGCGTTCCGCTTCAATCAGCGCTGCCAATGTTTTGTCTACATCTTCGCGGGTATGTGCTGCTGAACAAATCAGCCTTAAACGACCTCGTCCACTTTCTACAATGGGGTAAGTCACTGCCGAGGTTTGAATCCCGCGTTGATACAGACTTTGCACAATGGCATATAATTTATCTTTGTCACTAAAATGAGGGGTTACAATGGGACCATCTCCAGTACCTAAGTCATATCCGGCATCCTTGAATCGCTGACGCATATAACGCGTGGTATCCCATAAGCGGGCCCGCAAAGCATCGTCAGAGCGTAGGCGTCGCAATGAAGTAAGGGCTGCTGCCATATCGGCGGGGCTTACCGAAGCCTGGAAAATATACGCTCTAGAAGACGATTTCAACAAGTCTACATGTTCTTGACTAGCGGCCACTACTCCTCCTAAACTGCCCAAGGCTTTGCTAAGGGTGGTCATAATGAAGTCTACCTCTTCAGTTACCCCTTGATCCGCACAAATACCAGCCCCGCCTTTGCCATAAAAGCCAAAAGAGTGGGCTTCGTCTACCAATACAAGGGCATTGTATTTTTTGGCAGTACGCACAATTTTGGCTACTGGAGCCGCTCCTTCGCCCATACTGTATACGCCTTCTAATACCACCAATACGGTACGATAAGGCGATACTTCTGACTTGAGCACCTCTTCTAAATCTGCCGCATTGTTGTGTTGGAAGGTACGCACCGTGGCTCCACACAAACGCGCCCCGTCTACAATAGAAGCGTGACAAAGCTGGTCGATGACTACCACATCGTTTCTACCCAATAGCCCCGCTACCGCTCCTACATTGGCCGTGTATCCAGTGGGGAACAAGCAAGCGCTGGGCTTTCCAGTCAAATCGGCAAATTCTTTTTCAAACTCCAAGTGTTGATTTGTCATACCCGATGCCGCCGCCGAAGTACCCATACCTGTTCCAAAATTCTCTAGAGCAATAGACGCTTCTTCCATTACTTTGGGGTCGCGGTTAAGTCCCAGGTATAAGTTGGTAGTCCAGATAATGGCCTCCTGTTCTTCATCATTGTAGGCATCACCCACCACACCTCGGGTGGCACTTCCGGTACGCAATACTTTACTATAAGGGTTTCGGCGATTGTCGTTTACCATACGCAAAACTTCTTGTACCAGCTTGCTCTTATCGGTAGCATCCCAGGCATTGGCTTTTGCTGCCTGAAACGTGGGGTGGCTAGACTGAATATGAGTTTGAAAACTAGCCAATGTATTGGTAGTAATATTAGATTGCCCCTTTGTTGAGGGAGTATCAGCACCCGCCAGGTGCATGATATAATTGACTAAAGCATTTGGGGTAGGGTTTTCAAAAATAACCCGCGCCGGTAACTCCTGGCCCAATAATTTGCTCAAACGACGACTAAATTCCAGCGTAGTCAACGAGTCGAGACCCAGGCTGTCAAAAGCATCATCGGGCAGTATCTGGGCGGCATCTCCCAAGTTAAGAAGGGTAGCAACTTCCTGCTGAATAATAGCCATAAGGGTGGTCTGTCGCTCTTGGTTCGAGTGGAGCAGACTTTGCGTTTGAGTGGTGTTGCTCTCTTGCTTAGATCGCAACTCTGCTTCCATATTCGCTAATTGTTTACGATCAAGTTTATCGTTAGGCAAAAGCGGCAGTTCCTCGAGGTATTTCACCACTTGAGGTACCATATATTTAGGCAATCGTTCTGCTAAGTAGGTCTTGATTTTGGCCTCAGTGATTGCGTTGTTCTTGGTTACTGCATATACCACCAGCATTTTTTGACCAATACCTCCGTCTACTGCTGCCGCTGCTGCAGCATCAATTCCTGGCATTGCTTCCAGTGTGGACTCAATTTCTTCTAACTCAATGCGATAGCCCCGCACTTTTACTTGCTGATCTACCCGGCCGAGAAATTCAATTTCACCATTGTCGGCCCAGCGGCACAAGTCACCCGTTTTGTACAAGCGAATATCTGGGATCGCCTCAGTAGACTCCCGCTCAATAAAACGTTCTTTGGTAAGCGCTTCCTCATACAAATAGCCGCGGGCAAGTTTGCTTCCGGCAAGGTACAATTCTCCGGCTTCTCCTTGAGCCACAGGCTGCAGGGCATCGTCTAAAATATAGGCCCGTGAGTTAGGCACCGATTGGCCAATAGTCACTACTTGTACACCTGCAGGAACTTCGGCCATCGTAGAGTAAACGGTATCTTCGGTTGGGCCATAGGCATTTAGCACCCGCAAGTTAGGATTTTGGGCGTATACTTGCTCTACCAGAGAGCGTTTGAGTGCCTCTCCACCAAAAACAAGGCATTGTATTCCTTGGGGTAATTTTTCACTAGCCAATAAGGCTTGCATAGCCGAAGCCACCATCACGCAGGTTTTGATCTGGTCTACTGCTGGAAGTTGGGTGAGTTCAAGGGCATTTTTTGCAAGAATAATGGTTCCACCTAGTGACAAGGTTCCCATTATTTCCATAACCGAAGTATCGAAACAAACTGAAGCTCCAGCAAATACGCCTTTCAATTCCTCATCGCTGAATCGCTGGCGCATTTCCTCACGCATGGCTACTACATTTCGGTGCTCAACTGCGACTCCTTTAGGACGGCCTGTAGACCCTGAAGTGTAAATCACATAAGCCAAATCATTGGTAGAGGCTTGCAATGAACAATTGCTATGCGTACCTACCGTATTCATCCATACCACTTCTTGCACTTCACTACACAAGTTGGCGGTGTGGTCATTGTCTACAATGGCAGCCACTGCCCGAGAATGGGTGAGCATATATTGAACCCGGTCTTGGGGATAAGCAGGATCTAGAGGCACATAAGCACACCCCGTCTGCATCACGCCAATGAGGGTAGCTACCAGTTCCCAGGAACGATGCATACATACTCCTACCAATGATCCAGGTTTTACCCCACGATTATGAAGTTCACCCGCGACCTCATTGGCTCGTTTAAGGAGCATTTGGTAGTTGATGTTAGTCTCTCCATCTATGATGGCAACCTGATTGGGGTGGGTAAGTGCTTGCTTCATAATGAGCCCACAAATGGTGTTCTCAAAAGCATCACTGGTTTGCTGAGTTATTACCTGTTGCATAAATATTTGTAACTCTTGAATGCCCATATCAATGAGTTCTTTTGATGGGATGATTCCTGCGGCATCCAACATTTGTTGTCGATTACGGGCCACTTCATATTTGTTTGAACCCGAATTAAAACGGTGTAATTTGTTCGCATCGCCTAATAGCTCGTTAAAAAACTGAGTTAATTTATCCATGTTATAATTGGTTAGTTGGCTTTTTTGAAAATATCAGAATGTGAAAGTATTAATTTATTATATGAATATACTTATGATAATGAGGAGAAAGGCTATAATCTTGCAAAGGTTTTCAAAAAAATATGGAGAATTGTATCGTGCATTTGCCTAATTATAAAAAAGTACCGATGTCTATTAAAAGTAAATATTAGGTGAGGTGGATAAGTGAAAACTGGATTTATTTCACTCATTGGATACAAAAGATTAGGAAGGCCCTGATTTAATTTTTTCACACTATTAACCTTAAGCCTTAAACCAAGACACTTCCTAACTTTAATCCTTTCAGTTTGATAAGCATCATCGTAGATCCTTTTCAAAAAGAAAGCCTTCCTGCAACTTCTACATTTTACTTGTGGTTAGAAAACCATAGAACTGGTTTAAATTTTGTCTTCGGAGTTAAAAATGATGAACCGTTCATTCAGCGAAGCTGAATGATAAGCTCTGTTTCACCTTTGAAAGTGAACAAGTAAACTAGTTTTCTGGGGTGATGAAGCATATTTTTAAGGTAATAGCCAAAGCTATTGCTGAAAAAATTGCTAAAATCAGGTCAGAAAATTCGCTTTTTTAGCCCAGATTATAACTTTTAAACAAGTTCTTGAAGGTGAGAACAAAAGTAGGAACTATAGGATGAAATATCCTATTTTTGATGCCCTTCAAATACCCTTCGTTACACTCTTCAAATACCCTTCAAACCTCGATAAATGTACTTGATGCTACATTGAGAGGCACAAAAGCTAATAGTTTCCTTGGATCATTGTTTGAGCCATTTGTATATCGTCTTGGTCTAGCTGATAAAACTCGGGATTGGCCAAATATTTTTTGGCCCTGGCTATAGTATCATCTTCTGGATGGTAAAAACTCAAACGCAAAATGGTTTCTATTGAGAAGTCGTTGGCGGGCATTTTATCAAAATCAGATCGGGCAATGTAGCTGGATAGCGCTTTGATGCGTGCTTCTACTGCTTCAAATTCTTTTGCGATGTCCTCGTCACTTCTTGGATATTTTTTGCGATAATAGGCTTCAGATAGCTCAGAAATACAGTGTTCTTGCCACAACAAATCACAGATTCTGTCATCTATTTCGGCGAGTGTAAGGTATTTGCGAATGGCTAAACTGTGTGAAACTGAGAGATCAAGGGTTTGTGGACTTTGACCTGTGAAAGATACCCTTACAGGGATATTACATGATATCTGATAAAAACCAGCTTCAGCAAATGCAATTGTATTTTGAAAGAAAGTGTATACTAAATCCTCAGTTGTATGGAAAACTTCAGAAGAGTGTTTTTGCAAAGGGGTAGCCTGGTGGGCTGTGGGTGGATAAGTACTAATTTTCTGAGGGTTCAGGATTTCTATTCGGGCATCAGGCAATAGGTTTTGAGAAAACTCAACAGATAACTTGAGATCAATATTTTCGTCCATTCCATAAGTGTTCCATTCACTTTCCAAGGTAAGCTTAAAGAGATTACTGAGGTCTTCCACGGTTTTTGTTAGAAATAAATTGGAGATGACTTTATAAATAAAAGTACGAGGACTATCAACAAATATGACCGTGAAAAACAAAAATTGCAAGCACTCGAGTAACCAAATGCCTGCAATTTGGGGCAAATGAGTATACACTACTTTGCCACATACCTTACAAATACCGCATTTGCATTCAATAATTTTTTACTGGTGTAGAAATCTTTAATGAATAAGCCATTTTTGTCAAAAAGCTTGACTGAGTTTTTGCTACCCACCAGAAACTGCCCATTTTTGAGCATCCCTATGCCTTCCAGTTTGCCCATTTCAGTGGCCAGGTTTTTAATGAATTTGCCTTGGGCACTAAACCTCCTAAGCGTACCCGCTGCATAATCGTTGACAATCAAATGACCCATGGTGTCAAATCGAATATTGGTAGGGCCTTTCAGATGAGGATGCTCACTAATCAACAGCCCTAAGTCTTTTCCCGAAGCGTCAAATTTGCGGATTAGCCCTTTTTTACCCCGGCCAAAAGACGATACATACAAGTTGCCCGCCTTGTCCCAATCCAAACCAATGCTTTGAGGAACCCCAACTTTGGTAAAATCATCTACAAAAGTGCCATCAAGTTTATAACGTTTTACTAAGCCATCGCCCGCCCACTGCAATACATAGAGTAAATTATCTGGACCAATTTTTATTCGAGTAGGGCCTTTAATTCTGGTTGCAAAATGATCGATGAATTTCCCGGTTTTAGCGTTATACCTACCAATGTATCCCTTACTCAAGTTTGAGATCAAGACAATGCCCTTGTCTTCCAGAAATAGAATGTCTTGTGGCCAGGCCAATTGTTGGCGATGAAAAACTGTCGGGTTTTGTCCATTTTCATCCAGCTTCAAAATCTGGTAAGGCCCTTTGTTAAAGTTTCCAGCATCGCTTATATAAACCTCAACTTTGTAGCCTGTGGAGTTACCAGTTTTTACTCTTTCTAATGAGTTAAAATGTGCGTGGTCTTGTTGGAAACCCATCAAGAAAATAGCGCAACAGACTATGATTAATAACTTCTTCATAAAAATTTAGGTTTGGTTATACTGATATTTACAAGGCTCGAAATATTATATATAAATAGGAGGGAAGCGTCAAATCCGATAAGATTTTACCTGTTTTTAAAGGATAAGTAAAGAAGGGAATTGGGTAGGATGAATATTTGGATTTCATTATCAAAAAAGAGTTGCCTTTATATGGACAACTTTCATATAACTAGTCACCGAAAAAAGTCAGGAAAGGCTCATTTACACCCTCAATATTGTCTAAACCTTCAAAGCCATACCAATATAGAGAGAAGGGGGGTAGCATCTTTAATGATGGTATTATAAACTAAAAACATTATTACTTTTTGGGATTTTATTTTCCTGTGAAATATTTTCCTTGGAAAATAAAATTCTTTGTATTAGCTTTGCATCAAAGTTTACAAGATTGATCGATGAATGGTATTTGTAAACATTAACTAAAAATAACTAGAGTTACTCAATACCAACTATGAGGTAGTAGTTGTAGATCGAGCGACTAAAGAAGAAAGCTAAAGTTGTGCAGTTGCTTTTTTTTATCTATATAATTTCCTAGGAAAATAAAACCCTGGAAGGTAATTGCGATTATTCACTATATGCTCAAATGACAAGTCTGAGCATTTATTTAGACATTTTAAGATGAAAACACAGAAAATTATTTATTGGATTGTTACCGGATTGTTCTCTGCGATGATATTGATGGGAGTGGGGATGTATATTTTTGATCATGAAAATGTAAAGGTCATGTTTGCAAGTATGAAATATCCTACTTATTTGATTTATCCATTGGCATTGGCCAAAACTCTGGGAATCATAGCCATCCTTACAAAGCTGTCTCCAACCCTGAAGGAGTGGGCTTACGCGGGCTTCTTTTTTGAATTATTGTTAGGAGTAGGAGCCCATATTATGGTCAAAGATGGTGGAGCTGCTCCAGCATCAATGGTCATTGTTTTATTATTGATATCTTATTATTTAGATGGTAAGCTATTTGGCGCAGCAAAGTCATAAAGCCTAGGGTATTGCTTGAATGGTCCCAATCCTGGTTGAGCCCTCAGTGATTGGGACATGAGTTTAATTACTTAATACTCCCACAAGTTATGCTCGTATTCCATCAAATCGTACTCTAGGGTTTGTGACATGTAGAGTACTTTTTGAGCATTTTTCTGCTCCTCGCCTTTGAATTCATTATTGACAATGGTAATAATACTGTCATCGGCTGGATTGGATACCTTGATAATACGGGAACTAAATAGGCGCAACTCCAGAGCATCGCCCAGCGACATATGGCGGCGTGGGTTTTCAGGATTGTACCAGCAAGCCCTCACTGCTTCAAAAATACCTTTGGTTTGAGAAGCCTCATAGACCTCTTTAAAATATGCGTACAAATCTTGGTATTTGAAAGTAGCCAAACGTACATCAGCCAACTGAGAAGCGGCATTGGCACCCTGAGGAATAACCAGCGTAATAGACTGGATATCGTGCTTCATGCGGGAAGTGCGCCGATCAAATATCAAATCTTCTTTGAGTTCTATCAAGTACAAGTCGGTAGCCCTAAAATCCGCAGTATCGCCTACGGCCTCGTCGTAATACGATAACTTGCTCAAGAAGTAATCATACTCCATAGGTGAAGAAACCCCATCACTGGTGGGCGAAGAGTTAAACTCATAGGGCTGCAGCTTTTTGGCCCTCACTGCATCAATAATCACCTGGGTAATCTCCCGATCACGCGAAAAGAAAGGCTGATTTTGTTTTTCCTGTAAGTTGATCTTACGCCATACCGTAGTACGGTACATCACATCGGCCTCGAAAATGGGTTTACCAAAAATGGGGCGTAGCTTTTTTACACCTCTCACCGAATTGGGATTGTAGCCGTTGGGACCAGTTTGCGCTTGAGCGCTAAAGTTTGATACTAAGTAAATCATTAGCACACCTGCGATGTTTACAACTGTTTTGTTTATCATTATGACTCTATTATTTTGATTTTATCTCAATACCGAGATTGTTAAAAAAGTAGAGAGAAATGATAAAGCGTTAGAAGTTTATAGTTTCAATTAGGGTGAGAGAACTATACAATATAGCGAAAAGCTTGTGATAGACTTACTACTGGGAAAGTACAATTTAAGAGAGAGCGTTTACAGGATCCAAAACTCTGGAATAGTGAGCTAAAATGTGCGTAGTGATTAGATAGGTAATGGGACTTTTGTGATTTTTTTCAAATATTAGAGTAAATCATCCCCATTTCTTACAAAATGAGGACGTAATTTGTATCAAAGTGTGGTGTGCCACAGGCTGTCCTGGCTTATGAAGCGGAGTTGACCAAGCCTTTGAAAAATTGGACGGCACCGAATAAAATAGCCCCCCAAGTAACCACATAAGTGCCTCCACCACTGGCTGCGGAATAAGAAGCCGCAGTCACTACAATGCCTCCAATGCACCACAGTGCACCATAAATCATATCTTTGTTCGCACCTTTTTGTTTTACCTCGCCAATATCTTTCTCGAGTTTGTCAATCACAATGGCGGCAGTTTCTTGGTCTAGCCCTTGTTCTATCAAGGCTTCTTTGGCTTCGTAAGAGGTGTAGTTTTCGTTGATTAAAAGGTTGGCAGCATAATCATAGATTTGATTGACAACTTCCTGTTGTTCGGTTTCACTCATTTGCATTTTTCTGTCTGTTAAATTTGATAATTTGTTTCACTTATTTCTCTTAGATATGCTAGTTTGATCTAAAAATCATACCTATTATAGAAAATGATCTATTAATATATACTGTAATTTTTCGAATAAGTTTTACTCTGCACCTTTTTAGATGAAATATTGGAATAGTTATATTAGACCTGACAGGTTTTTGAAACCTGTCAGGTAGGGTGTTCAGAATCAGGTAATGTCATTAAGTTAAGAGCTGTTCTTAAAAAATGAATGTTGAATATCGATCAACGAATTTCGAATAATGAAGTAAACAAGCGCCTGAGTTGGCGCCAGCCTCCTTCTTACATCGTTGATCAGTGTTCGTTAATCAACATTTTTTTACTAACTAAACGACATTGACCTGTCAGGTCTGGAGCTAAAACTAAAATAGTATTTGGTTTAGCGTGCCCCATTTTTCACTTATTCTTTTTCTTCTTTATGAGCCTCGCTAGATTGTTCTACCATTTCTATTTTGGTAGTCAAATCGTCTTGACGGCGATAATTGGGCATAATAGCACCAAACATGCCTGCACCAGCTGCTGCGGCTACGATTAATAATATATATAGTATTCGTCGAAACGTTTTTTTGATTTTTTTCATGAGATTATTGATCATTCAATCGAACTCGGGATGAGTTCATTACAAAAAATGAATTAATGCTGGTTGGTAAGAAAGGGAAAGTGGAGGTTGGGATAATATTTATCCACAAAAAGTAAGTAGGGGAGACTCACCAGTGTAACGTACTGGTAAATAAGGCAGCTGCGATTGTAGCTGCACTTTTATTGAATGATACTGTTGGGTAGTTTGCCAAAAAGCTACCTGTTGTTGGTGCTGATGCCACTCTTGGACTGACTGGCGAAGCCGCTGTTTATCAGGAATGTAAGGAGGTTTTTGCCTTTTAACTTTAACCTGAACCTGTTCGGCTGTACTTTTTTGTACATAAACAATCTCGGTACGATAGCTCGCCCGCAAGGGTGTGGGAGAGTACGCCACATATCCCGACAAACTAGATAACAAGGCTACTGCTAACCAAAATGGTAGGGCCAAACCTTGTTTGAAATATGTAAGGGACTGTTTCATCTATTTTGTTTAACGATCTTGACAAAGTTAGGTTTTTTCACTTTAAATAAAAATCGTAGGTTTTGTCATAAAAAAAACCAGAAAAGAATCAGGTTCTTTTCTGGCTTATGCAATGTATCATCGTAAACAGCAAACGACTACTTAGATGTCATGGCATTGTAGTAAGCAAAAATACTGGTAAGGCTTGCTTCTTTACGGGTTGACAAGCGATTGTCTTTGATGAATTTTTTCATTTCAGCACGCTTGTCTTTGAACAAGTTCAGGATAAACTTTTTGCTGCGACGCATTTTAACAGTTTTACCTTTGAAAGAAACATAGTAAGCATCTTTTCGGATGGCTTTTTCAGTAGATTGTCCAATGTTCATTACTTGTACAATTTGAGTCTCTACTCTTTTCAACAACTTAAGGTCTTTTCCTTTGTACAAAATCTCAAAGAAACCGAGCATCTTTTTACCTGTGTTATACTCTTTGCAACGCTCAAAGTAGTGAGGCTCACCAGTTACTGGGTTGTTTAATACGAATGATTTCAACTTAGTTTCGTCTAATAAAATCATTTTTGAAGGAGTACCAATACTACCAACACCATCATTACTTCTTAGTTTTAGAAATACGACCTGATTTCCTAAATCGAAACGAATAGGATAGCCACGATACAACTTAAGACCTGACATTTGATTGATGTACAACATCCCCTGACTCCAGTTTTCGCTGAAAAAATAGGTTTGTTGATTTCCGTTCTTGTAGTTGTCATACACCATCAACTTATTCAAGTCACCATTCGTAGGAACATTGGCTTGCTGAGAATAGTTGAAAACCCCTTGGGCTAAGCTTCCGGTAGTTTGTGCGTGAGAGGTGATAATAAATACAATTGACGCTAGTACAGTAAGTAATACTTTTTCCATAAAAATTAAATTTTCAAAATGAATACAGGCAATTATTGAGTTATAAGCCTAGACTTTTTCTCCAACTAACTTTTACCTGATTAGTGATGGAGAAGTTAAAGTCTTACATAATTGTGATTCGAGTTTTTACATTAACCATTAACTACAAAAATAGTTAATGATTTCGGTTTATTTGCAACAAAGTATTTTATTTTCTGGATAATACTATTAAATAATCTTAAGCCTTATGTCTTTTTTTCCAATAATTCTTTGGCAGCCTGAATAGCGGGTGGCACTCTGTTTTCATCTTGAATAATGTTTTGCAATTCTTGAGTACTTTTATTTGCAAAAATATTTTTAAAGTAAATGACCTGAGAATCAGCTGCTTCCTGAGTACTATCCTGGCTATTTTTGCCAGTGTTTTTCCAGAGTATTTTTAGTTGCTTACGATAAACGACATAGTAAACCAAAAGTAAGACGACTGAATACAATTGTACCCCTATATCAAGTTTAATTCCGATGTTTATTTTAAAATAAAATCCCACAGTCTGATTGACAGGTGTAAATTGATAAGAGTATGTTTAAATTTTGTCTTCGAGGGTAAAAATGATGGATTTTTTGTGCTGATGAAGCATATTTTTAAAGGAATAGCCAAAGCTATTGCTGCAAAAATTGCTAAAATCAGTGCGTAAAAGCCACTTTTTTAGCCCAGGTTATAATTTTTAAACATGCTCTAAAGTTAAGTGTTCCCAGCAGTAGCAGAAACCCTAGATAACTACTCCACATTATAAGCTAGGATCAGGCTTTCGATGTTGGACACTTTTTTTACTTTTTTCAATAGTTTACCAAAGGTTTTGGTGTTTTTGGCGTGGAATATATCCCGCATTTTGTATAAAAATATTTTAGCTTTTTTGATGTAATGTATTTTATCCCGATACAGTTCTTCGTTTTTGATCAGCAAGATATAACGTTTGTAAACTTTCATTCCTGGTCTATAAATCCTGCTTTTTCGTACCCGTTCAAACTCGCTTTCTACTACACCTGCCTGTAGCATAGGGGTCACCGTTTTTTTGATCACATACAAGCTTCGGATGGCATCATACAACGAAATGAGGTTGTTCCAACCTACCTGGTATTCTATTTTAAATTCATTTTCTCGTTTGCGGTGGATTTTGATAAGATACTCGGCAAATCCTAGTTTAATAGCTGCTTCTTGAGCTTTGGGCAACAATTTAGCCGAGTGTTCTTTAAATACAATGCGGATATTGGGTAGAAACCGCTTGAAATTTTGAGCAGTTACCCAATCAGTGCCAATGTTATAGTCTGTTTTTTTTAGGAGCCCATTAAGGCCTTGATAGTCAGTGAATTGCCCTTTATTGATGTCTTGGGTATAACGAAACATTTTACTAATGGTTTCTTGCCCTTGTTGGTATGTTTCAAAAAGCGACTGGATAGAATCGTATTTCTTTAAATCTTGTAATACTGTATCGGCTTTTTGAACGATTTTCTCTTGTTCCAGAAGCTTGTATTTTCGTTTCTCGAGCAGTATTTCCAGGTCATCAATAGAAGCCGTGGTGGTTTCGGCCTGGGCAAAAAGCGGGTGTGTCAGTATAGACGACCAGCCCACAATGAATAGGTAGAATGCGATTTTCATGGATAATGGTTATTGGTATATATTCGTGTTTTAGGTCGCCTTGCGCGACACCTTCTATAATACCAATATAATATTCTCAGGTAGGTATTGAAGCATTTCGTTGCTTTTTTATACGAAATGTGCTGATATCACCCTAAAAATTATCAAATAACCGTTGAATTACAGATTTGTCAGGTCGGTATAAAAAAAATGATCCCATTGTAGGCCTTGGGTTGGTGGCATAAGAAAGTCATGTAATAGAACCATCCCCATACCAGCGGCCCCTTCCAGTAACGTGCTCTTGGATACCCAGCGAAACGATGTTCCATCATCTTCAGTGGCAGCATCTTCGGCTTTAGTACCTTTCCAACCCATATAGGGAGCTTTTGGTTGGGTATTCTGCAGCATTACGTTTAGCCAATAAGTCCGGCTTTTGTGGAAAACCTCATCGTCGAATACTTGGGCAAATCGATGAAACATATGCAACACTCCCACTACGCCGTGGCAAAAACCCATATCTATTTCAGAAGGGTTTTTGGGGTTTACCATAATGCGGGACTGCTCAAGCGGAAGCTCGGCAGCTTGTAAAATCAATGCTTTTCCTTCTTGAAAATAAGTATCATTCTTCAGGGTTTTGCCTGCATTCACAAAACCAATGGCCATACCTGGATCGCCATAACACCATGCTAGTCGCTTGAATAAGTGAGGGTCACGATCAATATACAGAGATTGAGGGTACAACAGTTTTTGCTCATCATTGACCGTTCTTTTGTCCATCAGCCACTGAGCGATGTGATCAATCATGGTGCGCACTTCTTGATTTTCTTCGTCTGAAAGTAAGTTGAGAGAAAGTACTTCGCACAAATACACGATAATGGCCGGCTGCCCGTGCGAAAGTCCCAGGCTATATTCCATATGCTGGTGAGTGGTGTATTTCCAGGCCATCCCTGTTTCGCTTTGAATGGCGGTTTCTTTTAAGTATTGCAAGCTTTTTCGAATTACGTTCACTAACGTTTCTCTGGAAGCAAATCCAAGGTGATATTGGGCAATGATAAACAACACTTTGCCAATAAAGCCATGCATGAGGTCATGGTTTTGAGCCTCGTGAGGCAAATCTATCGAGCTAATAACCACGTGTTGCAACTTGGACAAATATTCCTCCACTTCTGATTTGTCGAAGATTCCTCTACTCACAAGGTAATTAATTCCCCAACCTATTCCCGCTACGCCTGAAAGCGATAGCCCTTGACTTGGATCTATGTTTTCTAAACAATCTGTAACAGATTGATAGATTACCTCTTCGAATTGCTTGTCTTGGGTGTGCAAGGTGTAATCGGCCAAAAATAGGGCTAAACCAATTTTGCTACTATACAAGCCTCCGTAATTTGACAATTGATCATAATGAGCAACCAGGTCTTTGGCAATCTTGGTTACAATGGCCAAAAGGTGTTGATTATCAGGTGAGTTATACATTTTTTAGATAAACTTGATCAGTTCAAATGTAATAAACTTTTGTTAGAATAGACTTTTATAAAACAAAAGCAATGCATAGTGTGCTAAGAAATCAAATTGTCAACAAATGTCATAAGTTGTTGTTTAACTTTCTTTTCCAAAGATTGAGTCAGGTTTGTTGTCTGATGGATGGTCAAATCAAGGTTGACTGCGTAGATGTCTAATGTCTGACTGGTCGCTAATTGATTGAGCGTAAAACACTCGGGAGAAGCAGCCGCTTGTTCAAACACTTGAGGGTAGAGTAAGGCCAATTGCTTACATTGAAACCCTGTGGCATAGGCCAGCATCTGGTATAAATCACTGTCTTCTACAGCGTGGTGCTGTTTTCTGATTTTGTATTTGGTATCCAAAATCATAGCAGGGTTTTGCAATAAAATATCGGGCTGAATCAAGCCTATATTCTTACCTGCTTCATTGGTTCCCAGGTAACGCTTTGGTTGTATTTTGGGTTGCCAGCCAGAAAAATGCTTTTGAATAAATCCAGCAATAAAATCTTCATACACGATCTCCATAGGTAGCAAGAAGGCAAAGTTATATTTTTGCCCCACTTGGTAATTGATCATTTCGTTGCCCAAAAACATAGTGCACATATCCAGTACTGCTTGCTGGGCTGATTGCGATTCGCCCAAACGAACCTTGAGACAATCTTCATAAGTCACTGAAGCATTACTTATGTGTTGCAGCAAATGCAAAATACGTTGCAAACGCTCTCTGGTGGGACCATGTTGAGTCACTGAAAGAAGCCAACGGGTGGTATATTTTACAATTTGATTAAAGCGATTGTCGTACAACAAAGGTGCATGTCGGCTATGGAGTTTTTGCCAATTGCCCGTAGCAAGATTTTCTTGGACATATTGCTCTACGGCCAACTGACCTTTCAAAAAACTGAGTTCTTCGGTGCGTTCTTGATACAATTGGGTGGGGTGTTCTATCAGCAGGTTTTCGGTGTAGGCCGCAAACAAAAAAATGCAGATTTCGGGTAGTAACAACGAAGGGGTAGCATCTATTCTAGTCAAGGAAAACGGAAAACGAATGCGGCGACTGTAGCTCAAATAATAGAGCACGTGCTGAAAACACAAGTCGGCAGAAGGAGAGGGTTGTACGTTAAATATTTTGGGTAAAACCTGAAATTCAATGCCCTCGAAACGAAAGAAACCTACATAATTACGAGCTCGGATGCGATTCTCGTCAAAATCAAACAGGCGTTGTTGGGTACTTAGGTGAGACGAGGTTTCCTCATAAAACAAAGCGCGATTTTGCCATACTGTATTGAGGTAGTGTTTAAGCCTTTGGGTTTTTTCTTGATCAAAAGGTAAGGTGAGGTAATCTCCAAATTCGAATAAGTGCATACTCGAAAGTAGCCATTTTTTGGAGATTACCCAAAGAACCTCTAGGCTTGGATTTATTTTTTATTTTTTGGTAAATCCGTTTTTCTTCAACCAGTTTTTGGCGATAGAAGTATACCAAAAATTAGAGAAGTTTTTGGCTTGCACAATACGTTCGTAATAAGGCTTGGCCAACTGCTTTTGGCCATTACGAACGTAAAAATTCCCCATATACACATTGGCATATGGATTATCCGGGTGCATTTTCAACAGTTTTGCACCAATTTTTTCAATATGAGGGTCAAATGTATTGAAACTGGTCTGACTTTTATGAAACGCTACCTCCTTTAGAAAGAGTAGGTTATGCAGCAAATTAAGGTCTGCATAGTTTTCATAATCGGGGAATTGGGTAAAAGCTTGTTGAAGCAGTTTTACGCTCCTCTCAAACTGAGCTTTGTCATATCGAGCCATAAAAGAGGCTGTCAAGGCTTGGCTAAGGAGCTTTTTACGATAAAAGTTATCCTTAGTTTTTTTAGAAGTCTTTAGATTACTCTCTAACAGAGGCATTTGTGGTTGGTTAAGTGCGAAGTTTTTGAAGAAACTCAATACAAACAACGAAGAGGTAGCATCGCCATAAATAAGGCGAGCAGGGTCACTCATTAAGTTGTTGTTGGCCAATAAAAATACGCTAAGTTTTTTGCCAGGTATTTTCAGAAAAAGCCCCGAGTAACAATCATATTGCCCATAACCCCATACAAGCTTTTCACCCATAAAATCTTGGCTGAAGATGCCATAACCATAGGCCAGATTTTTGCCAAACGCTTGCATCATTTGGGCTTTGGATTGAGCCGAAATGAGCGTGTTTTGATCCAAGGCCTGATTAAATTTGGCCAAATCGCGTACCGTAGATACAATACCCGCTGATGCTGATAATCCATACTCTACTTTCCCCTTTTGCGCTTTGCCTTCATCGTTCAATTGATAAGGCTTGGCAAATGGCGTGTTTTTTAGCGATTTTTTAGTCAAAACTCTGGTATTTTTAAGCTTCAGTGGCTCAAAGATTACCTTTTCTAAATATTGTTGAAACGACATACCTGCTGCTTTGGTGATGACACGCGTAAGAGCACCAAAGCGATAACTGTAATAAAATTGCTTGCCAATATCGCCTTGTGACGTGTGCGAAAGGATGTGCTTTAGGAGTATTTTGTTGGTAAAACTTTGTTTGGGGAAATATTTTCTCAGAGGCTCATCTAATGATAGCTTGCCTTCTTCGACCAGTTTGAAAACCAATACGGCAGCAAATATTTTGGTAAGGGAAGCAATGGGAACCAATGTATTTTGATCTATGGGCTTTTTTTGCGCTACATCGGCCCAGCCCAAGTAATCTTCCAACAGGGTTTGATCTTCATATTTTACTAGGACGGCCATTCCTGGTATTTTGAAATAATCTTTGAGCGTCTTTATTTCTTTGGTAAAAGCATTGATTTGTTGAGGAGTAAATTTTTGTGTTTGTTGAGCCTTGATAACGTGAGTAGCCAGGAATAAACCTAGTGTTATATACTTGAGTCTTGACATAAGTGAGATGTTTATATGGGTTGTTTTCTAATGTCAAGACAAAAGATAAGAGGACAGGGTTGCATTGGTAATTATGAAAGACCACTTTCTAATATGAGACTAGGGTAGTTTTACCCCCATCACCAAAATATCATCCAACTGATAATGTATTTGTTTTCCACTCTTAGAAATTTGTGTCATATGAACAATAAATTTGAACATTTTAAACACAATAAACTTTGGGATAATTCAAAAAAATCTTGTTTTATTTAAAAATGTTGACAATCAGCGTTTTATAAAAAAACACAATGTTTTTCACAAAAAATGTCCGTTTACTTTTAATAAACTGGTATATATTAGATAAGACTTCAATTCACATTGCATATATCTTATTACTAAATTATCAATTTTCAAACTTTTTAGTCTTATGAAAAAGAAAAACAAATTAAACATCAAGTCTAATTGGGACAAGAGTATCAATCTTTCTGAAACTGACCTAAAAGACGCAAAAGGTGGAGCTTCATTAGCTACTTGCGGTTTCACATGCTATATGAGTGAGTGCCAAACTGGCTGTTTTTCCTGCCCACAGTATTGCCAAGGTGTTATTACAAAGTAGTAATTTGAAGCTGAATTCATTAGAATTCAGCTTTTCTTTTTAAATCAAGTAGATGGTTTTTCTATCTTTTCTTTACTATCAGAAACTTTTACCCCCATCACCAAAATATCATCCAATTGACGGTGTATTTGCCCTCTGCCTTGCATCCAGTCTTCCAAGGTTTCTTCCAGCTTTTTTTGTTGAATATTCATTGGGTGGTGATGGATTTCGGCTAGCAACTGACGAAACTGGGTAATCATAAACTTTTTGCCATTGGGACCACCAAATTGATCGGCATACCCATCCGAAAACAGATAAAAAGTAGTGGGTTTGGAAAGGTCTACTGTATGGGCAGTAAACTCTCGCTTACTTTCGCGTTGTTCGCCACCTATCGGTAATTTATCTCCTTTGATTTGATGCATTTGATGCTCTTGAAAATAAATCAGACTACCTTTAGCACTGGCAAAGTGTAAGGTATGGTTTGAAGCATCAATCACTACCAACGATAAGTCCATCCCATCACGATTGTCAGACCGATCTTGCTTTAAAGAGGTTCTTACTTGCTGATGCAATTCGTTTAGAATCAAATCTGGTTGCCATATTTTCCGTTCGTTGATGATATGATTCAACAAATCGTTTCCAATGAGGCTCATAAAAGCTCCCGGTACGCCGTGCCCCGTACAATCCACCGCAGCTAAAACGTGGTACTGGTTCAGGGTATTGAAGTAATAAAAGTCGCCTGATACAATGTCTCTGGGTTTAAAAAACACAAACGACTGGGGAAAGGCCTTTTTAATACGTTGTATCTGGGGCAGTATCGCAGTTTGGATGCGCTCGGCGTAGTTAATGCTGGCTGTAATATCTTCGTTTTTACGCGATATTTCCTGGTTGGCTTCTTTCAACGTTTCTGCCTGAGCCATCAACTCTTCGGCATACTGGGTGAGCTCTTCGTTTTTCTCAACAATTTCATCCTTTTGTTTGACAACTTCGGCAGTTTTTTCTTCTACGATTTTCTCCAAACGCACTTTTTGTTTTTTGATATTGTTGATGCGCCAGCGGAAGACCAAATAAATTAGGCCGATAATGATCAACAAGGTTAAAACTCTAAACCACCATTCAGCCCAAAAAGGCTTGAGAATTTCAAAGGTTACCTTTTGCACAGTGCTCCATTGGCCTTCTTTGTTTTTGGCTTTGGCCAAAAAAGTGTATTTACCAGGGGCAAGGTTGGTGTATACGGCTTCCCTCGATTTGGTTTCAGGTGACCATTCCTTATCCAAGCCCTCCAGTTTCCATTGAAAAACTACTTGTTCAGAAGCGTGAAAACACAAAGCTTCCAGGTCAAAAGCCACGTTGTTTTCAAAGTAGGGGAGGCGTAGGTTTTTGGGGACAGCTTGCCAGTTGACTATTCCTTCGTGGTATTTTTTATATTGAGCACTATCCCAGGGCACAGGCTTTAAGAATAGCTTCATTTGAGCAATATTCACTATCGGAGCAATGTTTTTGAGGGTGTCTGCTTGAGCGTTGTAGCGAGAAATCCCCTTGACTCCCCCAAACCACAACTGGTTTTTAGAATCTTTGAAGGCCGCTGCCAAATTAGGCTCGCCGGCCAAAAAACCTTCTTCTTTGCCATAATGGGTAGCCGTTTTGAAGTTTCCATTGTCATCAAACTGAATTTTGCTTACGCCACTTTGATGCCCTGCCCATAGGTTATCGTATTGGTCGGTAACCATAGCGTATAAAACGTTAGAGGGCAGTTTTACCTGGTCAGTCATATCTACAAATTTACCATCTTGATGATACATCAAACCATTGCTACAGGCGAGCCAGATGCGCCCCCATTTGTCTTCTTGAGTTTGTATGACAAAGTCAGATTTCAATCCGTCTTTTTTACGGTATATAGTCAGTTTTTTTCCATCATATTTGGCCAAACCATTGGGAGAGTTCATCCAAAAGTTTTTTTGGCGGTCGCGCTTGATCGCGAAAATGAAATTATTGGGCCATTGCCCAGATTTCCACTGGTCATCCTCAATAATTTTACCCTGATAAGTTTTTACAATTCGCCCAGAGGAGATAAGTGTAAACCAAAGAGTGTCTTTTTCTTGGTACATGGCACTAGGTGGCTGAGGAAGTGGGTAGCTTGATAGAATATTTTCAAACTTTTTACCATTGAATTGATAAATTCCGGAAGGCTGAATCGTTAAAGCCTGGAGTTTTTTGTCAGATAACTCAAAGAACTGAAATATTCGGGTATTGGGGGAGTTGTTGAGGGTAAAGTTTTCAAAGTTGGAGCCATTGAAACGAGAGACTTGATTATGGAATCCAGCCCAAATTTGGCCTTGACTATCCTCGTGAAAAGACCAGGTGATTACACTTTTTAGGCTATCTCGTTGGTCAAAGTTCACAAATCGCTCTCCGCTAAATTTCAATACCCCATAGCCTGAATTGTTGGTGCCCATCCATACATTTCCTTCGCGATCTTGGGCAAATCCTGAAATAGTATTATGGGGCAAGCCATTGGTTACATTAAAGAGTTGAAAACGTTTTCCATCGTAACGTACACACCCTGAGCTATTAGAGCCAAACCAAATATGACCATTGTTGTCTTCATAGACGCTTACAATTTGATTCGATGTAAAAGTAGGAGGGAGCTTTATTTCGTTAGATTGAGTACCATCATGCCTAAATAGTTGATTGCTAGCAAAAGACCGATACCAAATATGTCCCTTGCTATCCTGATATAAAATGTTTCTTACGTTGACACCATCAAAAATTCCCTTAGGAAGCGACACCTTTACTAGTTGGTTGTTTTTTAGCTCAAATGCCTCGCCCGAAGCAGGACTGTATATGTAAAATTGTTTTCGATTTTTGGTAAAAAAGGAATAAGGAGGTTTGTTTAGTAGTTTTGGGTTGGTAGTCGCCAAATCTACAAAGGTATCTTTTTGTAAGTGCGTAAATTTGATTTGCCCATTATTAAATATCACAGCCCAAACGTCACCATCAGGGGTACTGCCCATTTGGATAATACGCCCTGGAATATTGAGTTTGAGTGGTGTAAATTTTTGCCCGTCATAACGACTTGCTCCGGTTTGGGTTCCAATCAAAAGATTACCTTGTTTATCTTCGGCTAGTGCAGCTACATAGTACCCTACCAACCCATTTTTGGGGGTAAATACTTTAAAGTTATGTCCATCGTAGCGGGCCAGCCCGGCTTGGGTACCTAGCCAGAGGAAACCCCTTGAATCAATGAGAATAGAGCGAATTTCAGATTGAGGCAGCCCTTCTTCTGTACTATATGAGCGGAAATGGTATTGCTGGGCTTGTAAAGAATAAAAATTGAAAAGAATAGATAAAAGTATAGCAATAGTAACGGCTCTATACATAGTATATGGTAAAATTTACATGGTTTTTCAAAACGAGGCTGGGCAAGAATAATTACTTGAATCAAGTTCGTATTTAAATTTACTTTAAAGTCATGTATTTTGTTGAGAAGTACGCAAAAATTAGTCTTTTTTTTAGTTTTTAATCGAGCTTGCCACTACTTTTTGAAAAATGGTTAGAAGAAAGCGAATGCCCTGTCATGAAAATGATAGGTTTAAGCAAAAATGAGCCTTGCTAATGTTTATGATTCGTTAGGGTCTTCTTACAAAAAATGAAGAGGTATCAGCATTGATACAAGTAAAAATGCCCAATCCATTGCTAATGTTGGTCAATGGTTCGTTCAAGTTTCGGGAATCCTGCTCCGCACTATTATACAAGTCTACATATTCCTGATTGATGCGAAACAAAATGACTCGATGAGTGCCATATTCATTCAAAAAAGCCCCTACAACTTGTCGAGAGTCGCCTCTGATTGGGTCAGTAGGTAACAACGTACCCAACCCTCCATCGGTGCTAGGGCTGATTCGTGGTGGGTTTACTTCAATATTTTCGACCAGTACAAAATGATAATCTTGGCTAGGATTGACCCAGTTTACATCCAAATCTTCAGTTTGGCGATTTCCAATATCAATTACACTGCGAATAGGGGCAATACGAAGCGTATCTTTGGTAAGAGCTAAACCCGAAGGTTTTACTGGTGCAGTAGTGATGGCGGTAATGACTCGTTCCTGATATTTTACTTCCAAACTATAGCTTTCTCCAGCCGTAATGGCCAAATCGTTGCCCGCATAATGATAATATCCTGAATCTCCTGCTGAAGGGGTTAAGAGGTAGCTTTGCCCATTGGTATTGATTTGTATCTCAGCATTGTTAATAGGTGTAGGTTGGGTGGTGTTTTGGCCAATGGGTACCAGTTGGGTAACCCTTACATTGGTAACTGGCTGGTTGACATATAAATAAGCTTCAACCACCACCGTATCAGGAGTAAGGTTACCAAGATTGTCTTCGCAGGCTAGCAATGCCAAAAATGGCCATATAAATAAGTAGAAGTATTTGGTTTTGATTGCACGCATCTCCATTAAAATTTCAGGTTAAAAAATAAATTGGGAGTAAAGCCTAAATAATTGATATCAGTTTCTATCACTTCATTGTCTATGATGTCAAACTCTTTGTACCAAATGTTCTTTTGGTTGTACAAATTGAAAACTGAAATGCCTGCATTGGCTTTGGTTTTATCGGTTAAATTGAATTTAAAGGTAACCGAAAAATCCAGACGGTGATAAGCGGGCAAACGGATGGCATTTTTGGCGCTAATGTTTAAGTAATCATTGGAGGTACCATCTAGCAAATCTACATTATAACTACCCACTGGAGCGGTATAAGGCTTACCTGTGGCATACAGCCAGGTAGCTGCAAATGTCCATTGGCCCAACTTCAGGCTATTAATAATCTTCAGCTCATGGGTTTGATCGTGGAGCGCAGGATATTCTTTAGCGCTAATTCCCGGGAAATTATACCTTACTCTGCTCAAGGTATAGCCAATCCAGCCACTGTAAATCCCGGTTTTTTTCTGGAGCAAAAACTCGACTCCTTGGGCGTAGCCAGTACCGCCAAAAAATAAATTGTCGGTATTGATGGTTTCGCTGGTAGGGGTGAGACGCAGGGTAAACTCTGTCAAACCCGTCATATCTTTGTGATATACTTCCACATCAAACAAAAACAAAGGCGTTTCATAACTAACCCCGGCAATATAATGTACTGAGTTGCTCACCGGATTGTCTTGATTATCGGCCAGCAGCCAAAAATCCCGACTTCCCTGAGAAATATCTTCTCGTACGATGCGATTCATAAATTGATAATATTGCCCCCAGGCCGCTTTGAGCTTGATACGTTTATTTAATTGAAAACTTGCCGAAGCGCGTGGTTCTAGGTAATATTGATTGGTGACATCGAAGTGGCTTCCTCTTACCCCAAAATTCAACGTAAACTGAGGCGTAACCTTCCATTGGTCTTGCACATAAGCCGCGGTGAGCAAACCAATGCCATCTCTTTGTAAGATTGGTACCGTATCGTTTAAAGAATAGTCGTAAGCAATGTCGTTGTAAGTAGCTTGCAAACCAAACTCGATACGGTGCTGAGCCGATATGAGCCATTCGTTGTCTATCCTGGCGGTTACATCCTGCAATTGGTTGTCTTCTAAAGTACCTATAGTAATTGTGGTGCTGGTGGTGTCGGCTCTATCTATGATGATATCGGTTTCGCGGTCACGATTGCTAAAATAGCGAGAATAAGCCACCACAGTATTGGTATAAAAGCGACTATTCCACTGACGAGCCCACTTGAGGCTAGTACCCTGATTACCCCAATTACTAAAATCTCGGGTATCGAAAATAATATCCAGTGAAGGTAATACAATGCTTACTTTACGTGAATTATCCAGATTATCCTCGCCGCTGTAATAAGACAGCGCAATCATATCTTTAGAGGTAGGTTTAAAAGAGAGTTTGGCGTTGAAATCGTAAAAGTAAAACGAAGGTTCATTGTCTACCTTTACAAATCCACTTTCCTCGGGTGTTTCTTCGGCATTGGCTACCAAATCAAAAATGTTTTGGAATAGATTGCTCTTGAGAATATCGGTATAAGAGCGCCTTCCAGCAATCAACAAACTGGCTTTATCCTTAAGCAACGGTACCTCTATTGTGGCATTGGCACTGAGTAAACTCACCCCACCCTCAACGCCTACTTTTTGCGTATTGCCACTTTTACCGGTGAGTTCCATTACACTAGATAAGCGTCCACCAAACTGCGCATCAAATCCTCCTTTGTAGAGTTGAATGTCTTTGATGGCGTTAGAATTAAACGCACTAAAGAATCCATAAAAGTGATCTACCTGATATACTGTAAAACCATCCAATAAAACCAGGTTCTGATCAGGTGTACCTCCCCTTACAAACAGACCAGCGGAAGTTTCGTTGGTACCGCTTACTCCTGGTAATAGCTGCATAGAACGGAAAATATCTTTTTCTCCCAGACTAGGTAGGGTGGCAATTTGGGCGGGGGAGATGGAGATTTGGCTAATGTTTTCTGAAACTTTCAGAAACTGGTCTTTTTTATCAGTAACCACCACTTCTTTGAGTTCATTGTAATCGGGGTTAAGCTGAATGACCAGCTGGGTTTTCACAGTTTGAGGAGTGAGGGTAATTTGGGCGGTTTGGTAGCCCAAGTAGCTGACAATGAGTACTCCATCGCTGGGAACATTGAATAGGGTAAAATAACCATCTGTATTGGTACTAGTGCCATTGTTGGTGCCCTTTAGCCCGATAGTGGCATAAGGCAGGCTTTCACCGCTAATTTTATCTTTTACAATTCCAGTGATGGTTTGGGTATTTTGCCCTGTTAAATCACTAGCATACAAGCAACTGAGCAACAATAACCACAGAAATAATGGTGTAGGAGTTTTTGAATTCATTTGAGAAGATTTTGCACTATAAGTTAGTAATAAAAATAGAGTATCATATACTATGTGCCTTGTAATAGAACAATAACTTGAGCGAATTGAACATGATGCGTGATAAATTGAACAAAGTATGAGTAACGATGGCTCGAAAAGCAATTGCTTGGTTGTATCGTCGGCTAAATAGCAAGCGTATGGGTAGGTAGTACTAATTGATACTTTATGAAAAAACAAATACACTACCAGTGGTCAATCTCTATGCTTATTTTGCTTTTCGCAACGATGTCTGTTCAGGCCCAGGATTCTTTATCAAAAACTAGCGTAAAAGACCATTCAAGCCCCAGTTTTGAGCAAAAACTGAATAAAAAGCGCTTACGCAAGGTCATATTGAGTGAGTCAGCGATTTACGCGGCAGAGCTGGTATTTTTGCAATTTATCTGGTACAAAAATCACAAAACCACTCCTTTCCATTTTTATGACGATAACGACGGCTGGTTGCAAATAGACAAATATGGCCACGCTTTTGGTACCTATCAGGAGACCGTAAAAAGCTATGAAGCGCTTCGTTGGGCAGGAGTAAACAATACCAAAGCGGCTTGGTATGGTGGATTGACGGGGTTTATGCTGCAATCTCAGTTAGAAATTTATGATGCTTTTTATGAAGGATACGGTTTTTCGGTAGGGGATGTAGCAGCCAATGCCTTGGGTTCGCTGCTGTTTGTGGTACAGCAAACTACTTTGCACGATCAACCTGTCAAGATGAAATTTTCTTATCAGCCCTCTGGATATCCACGGTACAATCCTTTTTATTTAGGCGAGAATCAACTCCAGAGCTTTTTTATGGATTACAATGCACACACCTATTGGTTGTCTTTTAATATGCCTGGAAGTAGTCGGGAGAAAGGCTGGTGGCCAGCGTGGCTCAATGTAGCGGTGGGGTATAGTGCCAATGGAATGCTCGATGAATTTAAAAATCCTGCTTTTTTAAGGGGACAGGCAGTGCCTGATTTACCTCGTTATTGACAGTATTTACTATCTTTAGACATAGATTTCTCCAAGATTAAAACCCGTAGCAGGTTTTTAAAGAGGGTATTCAATTTTATCAACTTTTTGAAGGTACCTGCCCCAACTCTCGAGTGGAATCGGGTACAGGGTACTAAGTTTCATTTGGCTTATTTTTAAAGAATTACTTCTACATCCCGCTCTTTTAATTGAGCAATTTGAGGCTTTACTTTGACTACCTCTAGAGGGTTGTCTCGGAGGTCTATAGTGCAGTTGACTACCGCAGGGTTGTTTACCAAATCTTTTAAATCCTCAAGGGTGTTTTTTTGCAAATTTAAGAGTTCCAGATTAGGCAGATTCTTTGCCAAGAAACTAATCTTATCTATTTGATTTTCAACTAGATGTAATTCTTTTAATTGACTCAGTTGACTAATGGGAGACCAGTCTTGTACCGCTTTCATTCTAAAAACTCCCTGACTCATTCCCTGAAGGTGTAGGTACTCCAGGTTGTGTAAATGGCGTAGCACACTGATTTCGTTTTCGTCTACTTCGTGATTCAAAATCGTGAGTTTTTTGAGTTGGGTGGCAAACTGTAGACCTTCCAGGCTAGTAGCATCACCCTCTAAACCAAAAGTAAAATGATTACGGGGAGGAGTTTCCTCTAAAGTGAGCGTGTCTAGTTGCCATAGATGACGATATGTAATAGAAGCATCGTATGACAAGTCCAATAACTCTCGGATAGATTCCTGAAGAAATTCGTCGGGCATGGCTACCTTCCGATCCAGAATGAGGCTCCTAAAGCCATATTTCAGGCATAGATATATTTTAGAAACCTGATCAGTCATTTTTTTATGTAAATCGCCAGGTACCCCTATTTTACTCATAATCTGAAATGCAATATGATGATTTGCTTCATCACTGCTGTTCAATAATCTCTCAAGTTGGGGACGATATTCTGTTTCTGCTATCAATTTGTTCATTGTGTTAGTGGGCTAATTGCGATTATTGTCTTGTAAGAAAAATCAAACAAGAAAACCATACGCTGAATTCATATAAATAATTTCTGATAAACATCATGATGATTCACTCCTTACCTTATATTCAAATAGCATTAGAAATTGTGAAAGGTGAGAATTCACCTTTGAGGCAATGATACGACTATTTGTGGTAATTGATGACGCACAAATGGATTGGTTGCACCTATGTAAATCGATTGATAATGGTTTTCAGACGCTCTCAAATAAATATTGAAATACACGCATGACATTCTAATTTAAAAAAACTTATGCAATGTTAAAAGTTTGCACGCATAACAATTTTTGTGTGAAACATAATCTTAAAGATAAGTTCTAAAGGTTTAACAAAACTTAACATAAAAAAAGGTTATACTTTAGAAATACCTCTAAAATATAACCTTTATACCACGTATCAAGTTCGCAGATTAGCGTGTTTTGTAGGGCTCTTTACACATTAATCTTTTACCCATTGTGGCATTCGCCCTGGCGTATAGGGAGCACCAGCGTTTTCCAATGCTTTTTCTATACGTTTGATATCCTCATTGACAATTTTCTTAAGTTGAGTAAATACCTTGGCAAAGTCCTCTTCAGCAATTTTCACGTTTTGCTGGTGAGTTTTGGTAGGGGGAGCGGTGGTATTTGACAACTGATAATTAACCATACCAATGCGTCCTGCTACCGAAGGAGGAGTTTCAAACTGGCGACGACTCAAGCTATAATCTCCGTTGAGGGTACGATTGATGCTTCTCAATTGCTTGTCTACCTTGCGAATATCTTCTAAGGTTTTGATAGGTACATTGGGTGCATTGATGACGGCTACCCGCATATGGCGTACCTTATTTTGAAGCTCACGACGTAAATTGTTAGAACTAGACAATGCTCTACGCAATTTGCTCAATTTGCGATGGAAGGCCATTACCTCGGCACGATTGGTTACTGGGAGTGTGGTATTGTTTAATGGTACTACTTTAAAACTTTGCGCAGGCACCATTTCACTGTATTCACCGTCTACTACTTTGCCCAAAGTTACCTTATAAGTGCCAGGTGCCACAAAATGACCTTTAGGAGGTGCTTGATAATAGTCTAAAGTAGGATAAGGAGTCAAACGGGTAGGTTCTATGGCCGGAAAACGTAAATCCCAGGCAATACGCTTGATACCTGCTCTGGCCGAAGTTTTCATTCTACGGATTACATTGCCCGATTCGTCGGTAATTGTAAAAAGCAAATAAGGTTTGATTTCGTCATCCTCGGCCCGCATTTCGGCAAAAGAGGGATACTTAATATCTTGTTTACTCTTACGAGCTTTGGCTTCAGCTGCTTGTCGTTTTTGACGACGAGTTTTGAGCGATTTCTTTACATAATAAGTAAAAGTAGCCCCAAATGCAGGGTTGGGAGCTGCGTAGAAGTTGTGTCCTTGAAATCCTGTTTTGCGAATACCTAATGGTGTGGCTACATGATACAACAACGCATCCTTCACTGGGAAAATATGAGCATCTTTGGCCAATAATTGCTGATTGGTCTGGCGAAGTGGGGTGTAGTTGTCCAAAATGTAAAAACCACGACCAAAAGAAGCCAAAACCAAGTCATTTTCTCCCTTGTGAATTTCCATATCGCGAATGGCAATGGTAGGAAGACCAGCCTTGAGCTGTACCCAGCGTTTGCCGCCATCATTGGTAAAGAAAGCGCCAAATTCGGTACCCACAAATAGCAGGTTGGCATCTACATGATCTTCGGCAATGCAATACACCGATCCACGAGCAGGTAAATTCGCGGCAATGGACTTCCAGCTTTTTCCTTTATCGGTACTTTTAAACAAATAAGGTTTAAAATCACCTCGCTTATGATTGTTGAATACAGCATATACTACATTTTCGTCGTGTTGAGAAGCTAGCAACGCGTTTACATACGTCATATCAGGCACACCAGCAAACTTTTCAACTTTGCGCCAATTGCCGCCATCGTCTTCTGATATTTGCACCAAGCCATCGTCGGTACCTACATACAAAACACCCGCTTTTTTGGGCGATTCGTGCAATGCAGTAATATTACCAAAGATAGAGGTAGAAGTGTTTTTTCTAATCGCATCCACACTCCAAACTCGTCCCATCATTTTCATTTTGTTACGATCTAGTTGGCGAGTAAGATCGGGACTGATGGCCTTCCAGGAATTCCCTCTATCGGTGCTTTTAAATAGTTTATTGGCAGCAAAATACAAGGTTTTATTGGCGTGAGGGCTTATCAGCAAAGGAGCATCCCAGTTCCAGCGTAGGCCTGGTTCGCCTCTGCCTGCCAAAGGCTTGATACCCATACGTTCACCGCTTTTTTTGTCAAACCTTACCAGTCCACCATATTGAGACTGTGCGTATACAATGTTTTCGTTTTTAGGATCGACCTGAGTCTCAAAACCATCACCAAAAGTACTAATCTGCCAGTCAGAATTGGCAATACCCATATCGTTGTTGGTGCGTGAAGGTCCCACAAAGCTGGCATTGTCTTGAGTACCACCATATACATTATAAAATGGCTTGGCATTGTCAGTAGTTACTTTATAAAACTGAGTAATAGGCAAGTTAGGTTTGAATAACCAGGTTTTGGCTCGGTCAAATGTTTCGTACAAACCACCATCACATCCTATTAGCATATGGTTTACATTGGTAGGATTGATCCAAATGGCGTGATTATCTACGTGCTTAAGGTCTTCGCCCACTCTTTTAAAAGAGCGTCCACCGTCGTAAGTCACCATTGCGAAAGTATTCATAGAATACACGGTGTTGAGTTCGGTAGGGTGGCAATAAATTTCCTGGTAGTAATTTCCACTGGAATTATAACCACTCATTTTTTTCCAGCTTTCTCCTTTGTTAGTAGAGCGATAAAAACCGCGGTTATTGGGTTTACCTTCTACGATGGCATATACATAATGATTGTCTACCGGAGAAATGGCCAAAGCTACTCTTCCAAGTTCTCCGCCAGGGATACCATTTTGAATTTTTCGCCAGGTTTTTCCACCATCAGTTGATTTATGAATGCCCGATTCAGGCCCACCACTTAGCATACTAAACACCGAGCGGAAACGCTGCCAGGCAGTTGCGTATAATACATCTGGGTTTTTGGGGTCCATTACCAAATCGCTTACCCCAGTTTTGTCACTGACTTTCAAGATGGCCTTCCAGGTTTTTCCGCCATCTTCAGTTTTATACAATCCTCTTTCGCCACCAGTGCTCCACAATGGGCCTTGGGCAGCTACATACACTACATTTGAGTTGCGAGGGTCTACCACGATTTTACCAATATGTTCCGAAGTTTTAAGGCCCACGTGTTTCCAGGTTTTTCCACCATTGGTAGACTTATATATCCCATCGCCATAAGCAATACTACGCTGGGCATTGTTTTCTCCAGTTCCTACCCAAAGCACATTGGGGTTGTTAGGATCAATCGTAATACAACCAATAGAGTATGAACCATAACGATCAAAAATGGGTTTCCAGGTGGTTCCGGCATTGGTCGTTTTCCAGATTCCTCCCGATGCTGCGGCTACATAATATTCACTAAAGTTATTGGGGTTGACGGCAAGGTCTATAACCCTTCCCGAAAATAATGCAGGGCCAATATTGCGAAACTTGAGGCCAGCAACGGTGCTGGATTTTACTTGGGTATTTTGTGAAAAGGAGGGAATTGTGAGCAAACAGCACAAGCCCAGCCATAAAAAACGAGCTATCTTCATGGAAAGTGTCTTTTAGTTTAAAAAGTAATTTTCAAAGGTTGGTGTAATTAATAATATCTTGAAAAAGCACCATCATTTAAGAGAAAAGTAAAATTAACAGGAATGAGTCAATGGGGTTGGTAAGAAACTGTTAAATATTAGAGAAGTTTTTTAGTTTTATTAGTCAACAGTCCACAGTCGATAGTGAAAAATGGCGCGAAGCGTAGCCAAAGGCCAAGAGCTAAAAACCAATAGCCTACTCTCACATTTGCAAAACAGATAATTCATCAAATATCAACAATTAATCATCGCATCGCGGAACCATTTAGCAATAGAACAATGTAACAATAAGCGGAGCATAGCAATGAAACAATCAATCATCATTAAGGTAGGTACAAAAAAAAATCAGGCGAGAGAACAATGGTTCCCCCCCTGATGTAGAACGCCTGCTAACGTATAGTTTATCAAAGTAAATCTTTCAATTTCTTTACTAAGCAATGTACAATGAAGTACGTATATCTATAAGAAATTTTATTTGTCTTTGTCAAAGTTGAGAGTGTATTTATCTCTCATTGTGTTACAAAGGTAATAGCTTTTGTAGCTCTAGTAAATAGGTTGTTTTTGGGAAGTTGTTTGAGTGAATAGAGAAGTTGTATAGGTAAATTACCTATAAACACCCACTAAACTAGTTTATGTTCAATGGCAAATCTCACCAATTGTACATTATTTTTAAGATTCAGTTTCTTCAAGATGTTGGCTCGATGATTATCCACTGTTTTGGAGCTAATGTATAGTTTATCAGCGATTTCTTTGTTTGATAAGCCCTCCACCAAAAAATGAAGTACTTCTTTTTCACGTGCCGATAATTGAGGAATGGAAGGTTTGTCTCCGTTTACAAAACTATTGATAATGATTTGAGAAATGTCCTGACTGTAGAAGCTTCCTCCTTGGTGAACTCGGTTAATAGCCTCTATCAGTTCATTTTCCAGCACATCTTTGTGCAAAAAACCGTCAGCTTTGGCCTCTACCGATTTCAATACATAGAACTCTTCTTTGTGAGAACTCAACATGATTACTTTAAGGTTGGGATATTTATCCTTGGCCTTTTTGGTAAACTCAATGCCATCCATTTCGGGGAGGCTAATATCACAAAGTACGATGTCTGGTTGATTTTGACTCAATGCAGCTAATGCTTCAGTAGCACTACTAAAATCTGCTAAAATTTTGATTTCGTCAAATCGTGACAAAATCTTAGATAACCCTAATCTGACCAGTGAATGGTCATCAATCAAAAATAATGTAATCATAGTTCTATAGTCATAAAATTTTGGTGGTAAGTAACAGGCATTCTCATAATGATAGTATTGGAAGTCAGTAGATTACTAGACAATTATACAAAATAACTATCATAAATAACTATGTTTCAGGGATTAGTAATAAATTTTGTAGCGCAGGGTTCCCAAAAACAGTGATTTAAAATAGCTTGAAAGGCACACAATTTTGTATGCATTTGTTTTAATCAGATGTAGTGAAAACTGATAGAATGGTGGTTTTGCGCTTTCAAAGTTAATAAAATGTCTTTAAAGGCCATAAACTCACCCCTGTGCTGGAAGTTTTGATAAATCACCTGGTTTTATTAGCCATAATATCATGATTTTGCCGTAACTTGCAAGTTGTTTTGTACCAAGTATTTCTTCAATTATGGTAGATTATTGGGCTTTTTTAGAAGAAAGCGGAAATAGTACGCTTAATTTTGACCGTAAAGGCACTTCTTCGCACTTTATCATCAATGCCATGGTAATTGATAGCAAAGTAGTAGAGGAAGTAGAAACCAAGATTGAGGAAGTACTTAAGGCTACACAATACAACGAAGAGGTAACTCCTAACCAAGTGCCATTGTTTGACAAACAACGCCCTCAGGAGTTGTTGACCTCTATGGCAAACAACCATGAGGCGCGCATTCATTTGTTACAAAAACTAATTGAGCTGCCTTTTCTATTGCATTATATAGTGATAGACAAGCGTCAATTGTCTAAAGATGATTTCCGGCATTGGGTGCGTTTTTACAAGATGCTAAATACGGTGGCCGATGATACCTTTTTTACCCAATTTCCTCAGCTAAAGTTGGTAGCTCCTCCCAACGATCGTCAAAGCAAATTTGTGCCAAAGTTTGCTCGTTATATCAAGGGGCGTCATACCCCTGATTTGTTTTCGGATGCCCATTTTCGTTTTGTGCCTAAGACTGCGGGATTATTGTCCCAGCTTGCTTTTTTTCTGACCGAAACATTGGCCTACAGTTACGAAGACCGCCTGAAAACTGAAATTACCAAGTTGTTTGTTCAAATGCTCAAACCTAAAATTATCCAAAGTTTTTCGTACACACCTGATTACAATCCTTTCTCTGATGTGTTTTCTTAAGTAACCAATGTTTGCATGATACCCAAAACGATGCTTACAACCATCCCACGCCAGGCTTGATTGGTAGAATTCTGTAATGCCAAAAAAGACTTAAATTTCCTTCGATATACGATTGGGTATTGGTATAGTTTATGAGCCATTTTTTGCGAGAAGTACTTGCAAGAAAACAAGAAAATGGGTTGAAAATGAGAATCTTAGGGATTGTATGTATGGTTGTAATTCAGTGGGGAGCTTTTGAGAAAGCAAGTGCTCAAAAACTCCTTAAGCTCAACCAAAATTCAGCAATCGTAGATATAGCCTCTTATGTAGGCTTTTTGAAAGATTCTGCCAATCAGTTTACCATTCAGGATATTTTAAATCCAGCGATTCAAAAACGCTTTCAACTCAACACGAAAGCCACCAGGAACTATGGAAATGGAGGCGCTATTTGGTTTAAAATATTGATACAAGCAACTCCCGGGCGATACATACTGGAATTAAACAACGCGTCGGTTAAAGTTCAGGAGTTATACCATGCACAGCCAGATGGTAGCTTCAAAATCACCAAAAAAGGAGTATATGCCCAGCGGCCTATCAAAGCTACTAGTCCACTATTTAAAGTTCAAATAAACAATACGCAGCCTCAGCTATTGTATTTTCGTTGTTTTACCGAAAAAACCTTGATGTTGCCCCTTTATATGGGGACCCCTACTGCATTTATTGAAAAAAACCATCAAAAGGACTTATTGCATGGCGCTTATTTTGGGCTAATGCTCATTATGATCCTCTATAACCTGTTTATCTATCTCAGAACCAGGGAAGTAGCTTATCTGTACTATGTGTTGTATGCGCTTAACCTTACCCTGATGATCGCTATTATGGCTGGGCACGCGCAAGAGTTTTTGTGGCCCAATCACCCCGAATGGGACAATTATGGACGAATTCCCATTATTTTTATTGGAGTATTCACGATTTTGTTTGCCAATAGGTTTTTGTATACCAAGCGTTATGCACCTCAACTCAGAAAGCTTTCTTATTGGCTTTTTGTGCCTTATATGATCGTGATTGTGCTTGGTTTTTTTGCCCTTAATGAGGCCATCAAACTATTACGAGTGGTAGCGTTGCTTACCATCATTTTGATGATTGTTACTGGGGTAGTCGTAGCGCTCAAAAAGTATGAACCCGCTCGCCTCTATTTATTAGGTTGGGGATGTGTATTGGTCTCAGGTTCTTTGATTATATTGGGTTATGCCAATATATTGCCTATTGGGATAGATAGTATCTTTTTGCTCGAGTTGGGTTCTACTGGCGAAGTGCTTTTATTTTCGTTAGCCTTAGCCGATAGAATCAATTTTTACCGAAAGGAAAAGGAAGCCATTCAGCAAGAGAATGAACGGATAGTCAAGGAACAAAATGAGTTTCTTGAGCAAGAAGTAGCCAAGCGTACCCGTGAAATTGAGCAACAAAAAGAAGAAATTATTGCACAGTCTCAGGTGCTTTCTACTTCTAATCAACGTTTGCATTTGGCCAATACCAAGGTGAAAAGTAGCATACAATACGCCAAACGGATACAACTGGCCTTGTTGCCTATGCAAAAATTATTAGCTAAAAAAGATCTGGGCTTTTTTGTATTGTATAAACCGCGTGACATTGTCAGTGGCGATTTTTATTGGTTTGCCGAAATAGAAGGCAAAAATCAATTGATTGTTGCAGTGGGTGATTGTACTGGGCATGGGGTGCCGGGTGCCTTTATGACCATTATGGGGAATAATTTCCTCAATCAAATCATCAAAGAGAATAAAATTACTTCTCCTGGAAAAATATTGAGTGAATTGGACGAAAAGGTCATAGACGCTTTGGGGGTGAAAAATAGCAAACATGGGCGAAAGAAGCGAAAAGTTCAGGATGGAATGGATATCGCGTTTACCTTGATTGATTTTGATGAGCGTAAAATGATTTTTTCTGGAGCCAAGCGTCCATTGTATTATTTTAGAAATCACGAGCTGGAGATTATCAAAGGAAGTAGATACCCTATTGGAAGTTCTCGGTTTGCCGAAAAAGCATTTGAGGAACACGTGATTTCATTTAAAAAGGGAGATGCCATGTATCTGTTTTCAGATGGTTATCCTGACCAATTTGGAGGGGGAAGTAATACTAAATTTATGTTGAAGAATTTTAAGACTTTATTAAAAACGATAGAACCCAAACCGATGCCAGCGCAAAAAGAAACCCTGGAAAAAACTCTAGAGGAGTGGAAAGGTACCCAAAGACAAACCGATGATATTTTGGTATTGGGAGTGCGATTTTAAACATAAAATGTTTTCTATACAGCATTCCCCAAACTTTAGCTTTATAGAATGGGTTTAGAACTAGATCATTTATATTCACTTACCCGAGATTTGATTAGAGAAATGCGCATGTTGAAAACTGGTATAAATTATATAATGTTGGGAGCAGGATTGCTGCTCGCTTTGGCAGCTAATGCTCAAAAAACGGTGTGGTTGGATAATACCAGACAAATCAAAAACCTGGGGCCACATCTCAAATACCTGCGTGATGATTCTCAAAAGCTCACCTTATCCCAAATATTGAGTTCATCTTATCAGAAAAAGTTTATTACCCATACAAAAGCCAACTTGAATCTGGGACCAGGAGAAGCGGTTGTATGGATTAAATTCAACATCAAAGCGGCACAACCTGCCAAATATTTGTTGGAGTTTGGAGATACAGGGGTGGAAGAAATCACTTTATATCGACAAAATAAGACAAAGCAATACATTCCGACTGATACCTTGGGAGACGATGTGCCTTATCGTCGCCGTGGAGTCAAAGCTACCAAATACTTGTTTGAGCTGGATATCAAAGATCGTAATGTGCATACCATTTATTTACGGTGCTATGTTTCAGAAGTACTTACCTTCCCATTACGCATTGGCAACTATCAGGCTTTTTTAGAAGACAATCACCATAGCGACTTTATCATGGGAGGGTTTTATGGTATTGTACTGATTATGATTTTTTATAATCTCTTCATTTTCATTACTACACGCCAACTCTCTTATTTATACTACATTTTTTACGTCATTTTTTCGGTATTGACTACAGGCACACTCAAAGGGCATACACTAGAATATTTATGGCCTAATCAAGTCTTTTTCAATGACCTGGTGCCGGTTTATGCCATTATCACGGGTGTTTTTGTCGTATTATTTGCCAATCGTTTCTTAAATACCCGCTCAACTGCACCTGGTTTTCGTAAGTTTTCCAATATATTTTATGGATTGTTTGCCTTGGCGCTTAGCGTGTATTTTTTTCACCCTCCTTCGGCCATAGGGCTTACTTTTTTAGCAATTATCACCAGCAGTATTTTTGTAGTAATATTAGGAGTAGTCGTTTTACGCAATAACTATCGCCCCGCTCGTTACTACCTGATCGGTTGGGCTACCTTGGTGTTAAGCCTTATATTGGTGGCTTTTTCTAATATGGGTTTTCTTCCCTTCGATGCTGCCTACAGTTATGTAATAGAAGCTGGAATGACTTCCGAGATTTTATTGTTTTCGTTGGCATTGGCCGATCGGATGAATTATTACCGTAAAGAAAATGATAGAATTATCAGAGAGCAAAATGAATTTCTGGAACGAGAAGTAACTCAACGTACCAAAGAAATAGAACAGCAGAAAGAAGAAATTTTGGCTCAAGCACAAACTTTGGAGGACTCTAACCAATATTTGAAGCAAGCCCATACCAAAATTCAAAGTAGTATTCAGTACGCCAAACGCATTCAGTTGGCTTTGTTGCCCATGCAAAAACAACTGGCCAAAAAGGATTTAGGCTTTTTTGTATTGTATAAACCACGTGACATCGTTAGTGGAGATTTTTACTGGTTTGCCGAAGTAGAAGGCAAAAATCAACTCATTGTATTGGTAGCTGATTGCACTGGGCATGGGGTTCCTGGTGCTTTTATGACCATTATGGGTAATAACCTGCTCAACCAAATTGTAAGAGAAAACCGTGTCACTTCCCCAGGTGCTATTTTAACTGAACTGGACAAAAAGGTGATAACGGCCCTGGGAGTGCGTACTGGTAAATCTACCCGAGGCAAAAGTAAAAACAAAGTACAAGATGGTATGGATTTGGTCCTTTGTCGCATCGATTTTGACGAAAAGCAAGTCGTATTTGCTGGTGCTAAACGTCCATTATATTATTTCAGAAACCATCAGCTTGACGTACTCAAAGGAAGTAAGTATCCCATTGGGAGCTCGCAGTACGCTAACAAGCAATTTGATGAAACCTGCATTAATTATCAAAAAGGAGATGCCATGTACTTGTTCTCAGACGGATATGCCGATCAATTTGGAGGAGAACATAATACCAAGTTTATGGTCAAAAAATTTAAGAGTAAACTTCAGGAGATTGAGCCTTCTCCTATGCCTGACCAAAAAGAAGCGCTGGAACAAACTTTAGAAGCCTGGAAGGCCCAAGAAAAGCAAACCGATGACATTTTGGTGATGGGTATCCGGTTTTAGTTTCAAACGAATCTATTTTTGCTCAAAGAATGATATAAAAATGTGAATTTATTTTGTTATCATTCCCCAAAAATAAATACCCACTCAGAATAGCGAAAGGCATATGAGCTTATCTCGGAAAAACTTTCTTCTTTGCTTTTTTATCGTCCTTATTTCCAGCAAAGTGTCCTCATTGCAAGCTCAAAAAATACTATTCTTAGAAGATCAACATGAAGTAATCAGCCTGTCTCCTTACTTATCTTATTACCTAGATACTACCCATCAATCCATTTTGGAAGATATCCAGCGACCCACTATTCAAAAACAATTTACGCTCAATACGCAACCTACCTTGCATTTGGGCAAAGGTAAAAAAACAGTGTGGCTGAAGTTTGAAGTACAAGTACAAAAGACTGGAAAGTATTTGGTAGAGTTTCGCAATATACCCATTGAGGAGGTTCAACTTTATCATCAAGAAGAGGGCGATAAAGCTTACAAAATGATAGACAAAGTAGGTGATAAGGTGCCGTTTGACCAACGCAAATTTAAAGTAACCAATTATTTGTTTGAGGTGGCACTCAATGCTGGAAAAACCTACACATTGTATCTCCGGTGTTATTCTAAAGAATTGCTCCCCCTGCCCATGAGTATCGGGAGCTATCAAGCTTTTTTAGAACACAACCAACCCAAAGACATCATCATCGGAGCCTTTTATGGTATCATGTTGATGATGATTTTTTATAATTTCTTCATCTTTGTTTCTACCCAGGATTTATCTTACCTGTATTATATATTATATGTGGCGGCCGGGCTCATGTCAGCGGCAACTATCAAAGGACATTCATTGCAATTTTTATTAGGCGATCAAGTTGCGCTCAATGACCTTATTTCGCTTTGCTTTGGTTTTTTTTCCTTGTTTGTACTCTTGTTTGCCCAAAGCTTCCTCAATGTCAAGAAGTACTACCCTAAAGCTTTGATCATATTCAAGGTCTGTTACGCATTTGCCATTGTTACCATCATTACTGATTTTTTTAACAATGCCTTGGCCATTACCATGACCCAAGTACTCTTACCTTTTGGCGTAGTATTCGTGATTGTACTGGGATTTATGGTCTATCGTAAAGGGTACAAACCTGCCTCTTTTTACTTATTTGGTTGGTTAGGTATGATGTTTTCAAGCGTGATGTTGGCAGTATCTAACGCCGGTTTGTTGCCTTTTGGTAGTTTTGATTATTACTTGCTAGAGTCAGGTTTAACTGTAGAAACCTTATTGTTTTCGTTGGCACTGGCCGATCGTATCAATTTTTATCGGCGAGAAAAGGAGCAGGTACAACTTGAAAATGTGCGAATCATTCAGGAACAAAAAGCGCATTTGGAAAACGAAGTGCGTAAACGCACCAGTGAGATTGAGCACCAAAAAGAAGAAATTACCCAGCAAGCTGAAGAGCTAAGAACTAACAATGAAAAGCTAGCCGAGTTGACTAATTTTCGAGAAGAACTCTCCCATATGTTGATTCATGATGCTAAGCAGCCACTTTCTCCGTTGATTAATTTTGACGATCCAGGCGTACGTAAAGCGGCTGGGCAAGTGCTAGACATGCTGGAAAATGTACTCGAGGTACAAAAGTTTGAAAACAACGAGGTAGTATTGGCCAATATGGCAATAGTGATTGGAGATTTGATTGCGGTGGCGATTAATCAAATGCGTCATTTGGCCGACGAAAAACTGATTACGATCAAAAATAATATTCCACTGCATTTAGTCATTGAGGTAGACCAAGGGTATATTACCCGAGTATTCACCAATTTGTTAAGCAATGCCATTAAATACACGCCCACCCATTCCATTATCAAGTTAGAGTCAGAGTTGTTGTCAGAACAAGGGTTTTTGAAAATTTGGGTAAAAGATAACGGCAATGGTGTACCTGATGCTTACAAAGAAACCATTTTTGAGAAATTTGGCCGGGTAGATAAGCTGGACCGTCGCTCTACCGGGCTAGGGTTGGCGTTTTGCAAACTGGCCATTGAAGCCCACAACGGAGAAATCGGGGTACTGTCTATCGCTGAGATAGAAGAAATAGGTGAACAAGGAGCTTGGTTCTATTTCACTGTACCCTTAGCCAAGGCAGACGAGCCTTTACAAAGTATTATAAAGCCTTTGCCTATACTCAAAGACCATAAAGAAGATCTGATACGTCCTCAGTTTACTCCACAAGATTTACAGCTTATTAAGCCTTACATTCCTCAATTAGAAAAAATTGCTTTCTATGATGCAGGAGAAATCATGATGCTTTTTCAAGATCGTGATTGGAAAGGAAGTCCTGCTCTGGAGGCTTGGATAGACCGCATTCCTTTTGCCGATAGTGAATCACACTATCAACAATTACTCGAGTTTTTGAAGTGAGGGATACATCGAAAAAATTATTAGGAGTTATAGAGTTTTTACTACAAGCCAATCATCTCTTACCAAACTCCTATTCTTTTCCCTGAAAACTTTCCTATATTTGTAGATTCATTAGTGGTAATGGCTGAATTATAAGTCATTACCATATATTTTATATTGCGGAGTCAAGGTGACTTCTGTTTAATAAAACATCAGAAAATTTTAAATCAAAGCGAAAATGAGTACTGCAACCGAAGAAAAGGAATCGCTGAACTTCATTCAAGTGAAGGTAGAGCAAGACATTGCCAATAAAGTAAATGATGGCAAAGTCCAGACCCGATTCCCGCCCGAGCCAAATGGTTACTTACACATTGGACACGCCAAGTCTATTGTGCTCAACTTTGGGATTGCGCAACAGTACCAGGGTGATTGTAACCTGCGCTTTGACGATACCAATCCGGTAACCGAAAAAACCATGTATGTAGACTCCATCAAGCGAGACATTCAGTGGCTGGGTTATCAGTGGAGTGGAGACGTAAAATACACTTCTGACTATTTTGATCAGTTGTATGAATATGCGGTGAAATTGATCAACGCGGGCTTGGCCTATGTAGATGATCAGGACGCAGAAACCATTGCCAAGCAAAAGGGAACGCCTACCGAGCCGGGTACTGAGAGTCCATTTCGTGATCGCACTCTAGCCGAAAACCTTCAATTATTTGAGGAAATGAAGGATGGCAAACATCCAAATGGTTCTAAAGTATTACGGGCTAAGATAGACATGGCGTCATCTAACATGCACCTGCGTGATCCGTATTTGTATCGAATCATCAACGATGTGCCCCATCACCGTACAGGTACCAAATGGAGCATTTATCCAACCTATGATTTTGCCCATGGGCAGTCTGATTCTATTGAGGAAGTAACCCATTCGTTGTGTACACTGGAATTTGCTGCTCATAGAGACTTGTATGATTGGCTGATTGCTCGCTTGGACATTTTTCCATCTAAGCAAACCGAGTTTGCCCGTTTAAACTTATCTTATACCGTGATGAGTAAGCGTAAGCTACTGCAGTTGGTAGAAGAAAATATTGTAGATGGCTGGGATGACCCAAGAATGCCTACGCTCTCGGCTTTGCGCCGTCGTGGGTACACGCCAAAGTCTATTCGCAATTTTGCCGATAAAGTAGGAGTAGCCAAGCGTGATAATTTGATTGATGTAGCTTTGCTGGAGCATAGCATTCGCGAAGATTTAAATAAAACCACTGCGCGGGTAATGGCAGTATTGAAGCCGCTGAAGGTAGTCATTACTAATTATCCTGAAGATAAGGTAGAAACTTTGGTACTCGAAAACAGCCCTGAAGATGCTACTTTAGGTGTACGTGATGTACCTTTCTCTCGCGAGATTTATATTGAGCAAACCGACTTTATGGAAGACGCACCCAGAAAGTTTTTCCGTTTGGCGCCCGATCGTGAAGTACGCCTAAAAGGTGCTTATATTATCAAGTGTGAGGAAGTGATCAAAGACGAAGCGGGTAATATTACCGAGTTACGTTGTACCTACGACCCGAACTCCAAAAGTGGGGAAGATACTAGTGGCAAAAAGGTAAAGGGCGTATTGCATTGGGTATCGGCTCAGCATGCGATCAATGCCGAAGTACGTTTGTATGATCGGTTGTTCAGTGTGGAGGAGCCTTCTGGCCAAGCCAAAAAAGAAGAGAAAGACTTTAAGGATTTTATCAACCCAACGTCTTTGGAGATTTTGTCGGATTGTAAGCTAGAGCCTAGTTTACAAAGTGCCAAGCAAGGTGAAAGATTTCAATTCCAACGATTGGGGTATTTTTGTGTAGATACGCACTATACTACTGAGGATAAATTAGTATTTAACCGCACTGTATCGCTCAAAGATAGCTGGGCTAAGAAAAACAATAACCAGCCTAAGCAAAATCAGCCCAATCCAAACAAACAGAAGAAGAAAAAGGATAAAAATAAAAAAGGTAAAAATGATCACCCACAAGGGCAAAACCCGGCAAAGTCCTGATAACACTTTGTGGATGAAATAGATAGGATTATTACCCTGGTCAAAATACCTGATCAGGGTTTTTTTATGCTCAACAGGCTAGGGGTTATAGCGGGATAAACCTTTCTTTTTAGGAAAAAAATTACTATTATTTGAGCCTAAATCAGTCTGATGCAACAAAAAGACGCTTAATAACCACGCAAAGTGCTATGGAAACCAATCATTCAAAGGACAGTGCTGCGGTAGAAAATACCGAAGAGGCCAATCTCAAGGCTATGAATCTGGCACTCGAGCAAATCGTGCAGGAACGTACCCAAAGCTTGCTGAAGATGAATAAAAACCTGGAGCTGGCCAATCGTGAGTTAGATGCTTTTATTTATCGGGCTTCTCATGATTTTAGAGCCCCCATTGCTTCTATCAATGGATTGATTCATGTAGCCAAGATGGAAGTGAAGGATGAAACTGCACTGGGTTTTCTGGAAGAAATCAAAAAGGTGGTAGGCAAAACAGATAATATGCTGCGGAAGCTATTGATGGTTAATATGATCAACCGCTACGGATACAGTGTAGAAACTGTTCTTGAGCCTGCTGTGGAGGAAAAACCACACGCATTGATAGACTTTGAAGCAATTCTTGCAGAACTTCGGGCAAAATTTCAGCCCCAATTGGAAGCACACCAAATAGAACTGGAAGTAGAGGTAGAGTCAGACCTGAATTATTTTTCTGATGGAGAGCTTATTCAGATTATTCTCAATAATATGCTGGAAAACTCCATTATTTACCGCACTAAAAAAGCAGGTGTGGTACCATTTATCCGAATTTTGGTACACAACGTCAAACAAGAAAACTGTGTCAAGATTATATTCAGCGACAATGGCACGGGGATTCCCAATAAATACTTTCGCAAAATTTTCCGTATGTTTTTCCGGGGTAACGAAGCCGCCACCGAAGGAAATGGCTTAGGCCTATATGTGGTAAAAAAAGCAGTACAAAAGCTGCGAGGGAGAATTAGTGTAGAAAGCGAAGTAGGTCGCTACACTACTTTTCATGTCTTTTTGCCCAGAGAGCCAAAGTGATTGTTAAAAATTAAACCACATGACCGCAAATTTTTGGTCATCTATGCCAATTACCGCTGGCACATTGTCTCTGTCCTCTTCTTGAATCGCTTTTTGGGCTTGTGTTGTGGTTCTGTTGAAATAAAAACGCCTGTTTTCTGAGAAAATCCCGTTTAAGAAATCATTTTTTAATTGAGCGTATTCGGTAAAATCGGGTGCTTGAAGCAAATCATCTTGATTTACCGGACTATACCAATTTGTTTTGATGGCGGTTATTACCTGTTCTTGCGCTTCACGGTTTGCTTTTTTATAAGCCTCAATTCCCCCTTCGAAACCTATGTAAAGCAATACCTGATCTCTCCACTCAATTTGTTCTTTTTTTTCTTCCTGACGATAAAAAATATCTCCTTTGATGATTTCCTCTACGATGTCAATGTGTTCTCCCTGGGATAGTTGCCAGGTATCCTCTCGCCATTGAAACACATCATCCCAACTTTCGGGGGTGTAACGCATGTATATTTCTTCAATACATTCGTTGATGATGTCTTGATCGGTTTGAACGTCTTTGCTGATTTCTTCTAAAGAAACTACCTTGCACCATATGGCATTGTATTGTTCGTAGGTGTAAGCATTGATATTTGAGGTAATCATAAGAGATGTTTAATCAGGTTTTACCACCTAAAATTAGCCTTTTCTCTTACCTCTTTGAAATTTTATTTCCACTAATGCTTTTTTGACGGCTACAATGAAACCGATCTACGTCAGAGGGGCGGAGTTTGCGATGTTTGGTTTTGCGACCCTGTACCCGTTTGCGCCACATACGCCACGACTTGGGTTTCATTTCTTGCCGCATCAGTTGAATCACCTCCTGCTCTTTGAGGTCATATTGGGTCAGTATAGCATCAAAGGGAGTACGATCTTCCCAGGCCATTTCTACGATTCTATCGATGGTTTCGTCGTCCAGGGCTTTTATTTTTTTCTTAAATGAATTCATAGTGCCATAACCAAGTGTACGTTGAATGGTTTGGGAAAAAAACTTGAAAAAAATAAAAAATATAAGCTTTTGATTTACAGTTGGTTATATTTGGGATTGGCTGTAAAGTGAAAATTTTTTCACCCTCAAGCAACCTTTGTGGTTATAATGGTATCTACCCAATAGAACTGAACATATAACCAACTTTTAGAAGCTAACCACTTCTAAATAATTTTAACTTAAAAACTAATAGCATATAACGAGCAATGTCGAGATTTTCGTCCGAAAAAGCATTGATTAAGGGATGCCGAAAAGGTAAACGGCAAGCGCAACAACAGGTGTACGAGCAGTACTCGCCTAAAATGTTTGCGGTGTGTCTGCGTTATGTGCGCCATCAATTTGACGCAGAGGAAGTGATGACCAATGGATTTTTGAAGGTTTTTAACAAAATAGACCAATTCAAAGAAGAAGGAAGTTTTGAAGGCTGGATAAGACGAATTATGGTAAATGAGGCGCTAAATCATCTCCGCAAGAATAAAATGCAGCAATCGGAGGTAGATATAGAAAATACCAAAGAAGTAGCCGAGTATGCCGAAGCCGAAAGCAACCTAAATGCTGAAGACCTCATGAAATGTGTCAATCAATTGCCTGATGGTTATCGTACCGTTTTTAATTTGTACGCCATAGAGGGGTATTCGCATAAAGAAATTGCCGAAAAACTGGGGATTAGTACCAATACTTCTAAGTCACAGTTATCGAGAGCGCGTGTGTTGCTGCAGAAATATGTATCAGAACAAGAAAAAAAAACTTTTAGCTTAGATCATCATGACTAAACATCCAATAGATAAAATTTTTGAAGAAAAGTTAAAGGACTTTGAGCAAATGCCCCGAGCCGCAGTGTGGGACAAGCTCAATGCTCAACTTGACCAAAAAACACCTGTCTCGTGGTGGAAACGAAAGGTGGTGTGGTGGTCTACGGGGTTATCTGTTACTTTTCTTACCATTGGGTTGGCTTTGTGGAAGCCTCAAATGACTCCACCTCCAGCTCAAACTGCGGCCAAAATGGTTTCTTTACAGATGAAACTCAAAGGAATGCCTATGTCTACTGGTTTGGCTGGTAGACAAGCTCCTCAACAAATTAATATTTCAAAGGATAGCCAAGAAAACACAGCATTTGACCAAAATTCTACTCAAAACCTGGCACTGAATGTTCCAGAAAACAGCCAGCAGAATGTGAAATTGTCTGGTACGAGTCAGCCAAAAAATGGTTTGAAGAATGAAGACAAAAGAGGAGAGAAGGTAACTGCAGCATTGCCAACGATAGATGCTCAGAAGAAACCAGTTACTTTCTTGCAACGCAAGAGTCTATCAGAGGTAGAGTTGTTGTCAGGAGCACAAGGCTTGAAGCTTGCTGCTCAGCGAGATGCCTTGAATAATTTGTTGCCGCAGTCCAAGGCTCAGCCTAAAATTACGGTTACGTTGAAGTTGTCGGAAAATATGGCGGGAAGTAGAGACCAGGATGAACCAGATAAAGGATTGAAGAAAATCTGGAAAAAGCTCAAAGGAATTGGACAAGAAAACAAAGACAAGAAAAAGACTAAAAAGAAAAGATCAGGAATACTGAAGTTTCTAGGTGATAGAGATGATTAGGAATAGTGTAAAAATAAAGTTCTAGAGTTTAACAAAATATTTTGTTGTCAAGAGAGGCAAAAAACGCGGCATAGCAGCGCTACGGCAAGTTTTTTTAACGAATCAGGGCAGCGAAATAGAAAGTTAAAAATGTAAATTTAT